>DQSS01000104.1 GCA_015663165.1 Arcobacter sp.
ACTTGTTCTTCAAATCTAGTAGCTAAAGATATATCATCAGCATCCATTCTAGCAATATATTTACCTTTAGCTTGACTAATTCCTTCATTTAAACTGTATATTAACCCTTTATTCTCTCTACTAATTACGACTATTCTATTATCTTCTTTTTTATATTTTTCTATAATCTCTAAACTTTTATCAGTAGAACCATCATTTATAATAATAAATTCAAAATCTTGGTATGTCTGATTTAAAATACTTTCAATAGCTTCATCTAGGTACTTTTCACCATTATAGACGGACAGGAGAACTGAAACCATTGGATTTTTCATATTTTTAACCAACTATCACAAACTATATTTTTACTCTGTTTTTCTAGGGTATCATCTGAAAACCATCTCTTTGGTGCTATTACTATTTTTTCATCATTTTTATTAAGCCAAGCACCCCACCAAGAAAAACTACTGTTTGCAATAATATTATTTTTACATAAACTCATAAGATACATGTCTTCGTGTGGAGTTCTTTTTTCTTCACTATCTATATAATAAATAGCATTTCTCATTTTTAGATTTTCTTTCACCCATAAAATATCGTCTGAGAAAATAAAATACTTTAAATCATCGTATTTTGAGTTAATAAAACTAATAGCTTTATCATAATAAGCTAAATCACAAACTCCATGAATATTTATATTTGTACTATTCGAATAATCACCTCTTCTTATATGTATTGCACAGCTATCTTTGGAATCTAGAATTTCATTTTCTATTTTATTTGTATATTTTGATTTATCCAAATTCAAAGTAAATTCTTTCAAAAGTATCTCTTTTATCTCTTTAAAATACATTTCATTTTGGAAATAACCACTTATATAATTATAATTTTTAATATTTAACAATTTTTCATCAAAGGCTAAGCTTTTTTCTTGAATAATATTCGAGTTATCAAAACCTAATCGTCTTAATGTTTTAGCAATAAAATGATTTTTATAAAATTTATCATTCTCCTCTTTTGTAGATATTTTTAAATCAATATTATATTTATCTAATTGGTATCCACCATGTAGCTTATACGTTTCAAATGCTGATATATCAATTTTTACAGTATACCCTTTTTGTTGAAGTACTTTTGCATAAGCATATTGAAACATTTGATTACCTAGTCCACCTATGATTTTTACAATTATCAAAACTTAATACCTTTTTGATTGTACATTTTCATATCTTCAACACAGTCTATCTCAATCCAACCACCCTCTATCCAAATAGGTTTCACATCCATTACATTATCTATAATCATTTGAATTAAACTCGTCATATACATATTATTATAATCTTGTTCATCATAGGGTTTATCTTTATTTAAAGATTCATAATATGTTATTACTTTTTTTATTGCAGATTTTGATATTTTCATCAGCCCAATATATTGCCCCTCTATCTCATCATAACTTTTTGGCTTTTTCCCAAGTTCTATAATTTTCCCATCTAAAACTTTTAATGTTTCAGCATCTTCAAGTGGGTTTTCCATTCTTAATGACCATAAGTCTTTCCATTCTTTATCTATTACAACACTAAACTCATCTTCTGATACTATAAGTTGCTCTAAGATTTCTTTCTTATATATAATATCAGCATAAGAGATAATGATATCATCATCCATAAATTCTTTTGCATTAAATAATGTTGAGACCATGTTTGTTTTATCAAACTCTTTATTGGTAAAAAAAGTAAGTAATTTATCTTGCAAATATGATTCTAATACCTCTTTTTTATAACCATTCACAATGGCTATCTTTTCTAAATTACATTCACTTGCTGTCTCTAAAATATAATTGATAATTGGTTTATTATTATATTTAACCATACACTTTGGTTTATCATTGGTTAAAGGTCTCAACCTTGTACCCTGTCCTGCTGCTACTATTATCATTTTCATATTTTGAACTCCAAATAATTTCTATTTCTATACATTAAAGAACTCTTTTATTAAAACTAACTCTGCTTCTTCAAATGGATTTTCTCTTTCACTATGCCACATCTGTGCAAATATTTTATATTTTGAATGTTCAATTGCCTTAATCATTCCTCTTTCATCAGTAGCAGAAACTAACAGTTCAACAGGAAGATTATTAATAGCATAGTTATGAAATGAATTTACTTCTTTTAGCTGCTGTAATACATCAAAGTATTTAGACTTTTCATTTACTTTTAAATGATGTTTAATTCCTATTTGATTATTTACTTTTTCAAAATTAGAACCAAAATATTCTGCAAGTATTTGCATACCTCGGCAAACACCAAAAATTGGTATACTGTTCGTAATTCCATACTCGATCAGCTTCTTTTCAAAAGTATCTCTTTGCTCTGACTCTTTACTTTGGCTTAAACTATTTAAGTCATTTCCTCCAGTCAATAAAATACCATCTATCTCTATATTTTCAAAATATTTCTTAAAATCATATTCAATAGGTAAAACAATAGGTAAAAAGTTTAATTTATCAAATAACAAACCCCATCTAGTATCTAAAGTTTCCCTAAGTTCATAATAACTATCATTTAACATCAACCTTTGTGTAATAGCTATTTTCATCATGACAATACTTTAACCTGTTTATTTGAAGCATCAATTTCTATAGTTTTTGACGATGAGTATTTTAAAAAGTTGTTCTCGCCACATCCTATAACTGCTGGTATTCCCATCT
>DQSS01000353.1 GCA_015663165.1 Arcobacter sp.
ATAGTTAAGCGGTGGTAGTTTAGTTGGTTAGAATGCCTGCCTGTCACGCAGGAGGTCGCGAGTTCGAGTCTCGTTCACCGCGCCACTTCTATTTTTATTTTAACATTAAGACTTACAAATGATACAAATCAACAACTTAACATTTTCATATAACCCAAGAGAAGATAGAATATTTTTCTATATAAATCATAGTGATTTTAATACTAGAATAGATTTTATAGTTACAAGAAAAAAACTTTTAGAACTTTTAAATGGTTTTGATGAAATACTTATAAACTTCTGCGATAATGGAAAAATATTTAAACAATTATATAAAGAACAAGAACCATTAAAACTTGAAGTTGTTAAAAAACAAGAGACTAAAAAAGTTAAAGATGAAGTTGTAGAAAACATAGATAAAAATAATAAAAAAGATAATTCATTAAATAAAAAAGACAATAAAATATCTACTAGGGAAACTGAAAAAGATGAGAAATGTGAAGATAAAACTGAAGAAAAAAAACCTATTAAAGTAACTTGGGAAAAAAATATAACTACATCAGATTTAAACTTTACTAAAAATAAAGAAGCATTAATATTAGATGCAATCTCATATGCAAGAAAAAATAATAATATTACATTTAAATATATATCTTCAGGAAAACAATTAGCTGTTTCTACTATGAGTATTGAGATGTTTCAAAAGACACTTTCATCTATGATGAGAGTTATTCCTTTTGTAGCTTGGGGAATATCTCCCCATATACTTGACTAAATAGTTAGTTCTAAAACTATTGGGCAGTGATCACTTCCCAATACATCTTTTAATATATAAGCATCTTTAATATTGTCTTTTAAATCATCGCTAACATAAAAATAATCTATTCTCCACCCTACATTGTTATTTCTTGCATTTGCTCTATATGACCACCATGAGTAGTGTTCTTCTTCATTTGGATGCATGTATCTAAATGTATCAATATAACCATTATTAATAAGTTTGTTCATCCATTCTCTTTCCATTGGTAAGAATCCAGATATTTTTTCATTTGCTTTTGGTCTTGCTAAATCTATTGCATTGTGTGCTGTATTTACATCGCCACAAATAATAATTGATTTTCCTTGTGCTTTTAAGTCTTCGCAGTATTTTAAAAATCTATCATAAAATTCCATTTTGTAAATTAGTCTTTCCTCTTTACTTTGTCCATTTGGAAAATATACATTTAATAAAACTATATCTTTATCTTCAATAGTAAAATGAATCTCATTTATCCTACCTTCATCTAAGACATCTACACTAGGACAATTTCCTTCAAAACTAAGTTCTATATCACTAAAAAGACAAGTTCCAGAACGACCTTTTATTGCACTTTGAGAACCTGTAAGATTTTTATATTCTTTTTTAAATATTGTTTTTGGAATTTGTTCTATCATAGACTTAGTTTCTTGAATACCAATAAAATCTATTTTATCTTCATCAACCCAAAGTAGGGCTTCTTTTTTATCAACAGCTCTTATGCCATTTACATTCCATGATATAAATTTATAATTATTTGACATTATTCAACAGTTACAGATTTTGCTAGGTTTCTTGGCATATCAACATCATTTCCAAGTCTTACAGTTATCTCCATAGAGAATATTTGTAATACAATTAGCATCTCAAAAAATTCTAACATATAATGGTCAGTTTTTTTAGTATTTATAAAGTCATCAGCTAGATCAAATGGAAGTGGAGATATTGCACAGATTGTACTATCTCTTGCACTTAGTTCTTCTACATTTGATTTGATTTTATCATAGTGTAAGTGTTGTGGCATAAGTGCTATCGTAAATAGTTCAGGATCTGCTAGAGCAATTGGACCATGCTTCATCTCACCAGCTGGATAACCCTCTGCATGTAAATATGAAATCTCTTTTAATTTCAATGCACCTTCAAGAGCAAGTGGAAAGAATACATCTCTACCTATAAAGAAGAAACCATGACCATGAAGATATCTTTTACTCAATCTTTTACATTTTTCATGTACGCTATCTTCTACCTTTAGTGCAAGTGGCACTTCTCTTAATACTTTAATCTCTTTTTTTAATACCTCTTTTGAAATATTGTTTTTAATATCACCAAATGACAATGCCATCATCCATAAAACCACTGCTTGAGTTGAAAAGGCTTTTGTACTAGCAACACCTTTTTCTATACCTGCACGTGTAAGAATTGTAGTATCAGCAACTCTTGTCATGGATGAATTATCTACATTACAAACTACAATTGTTTTAAGTCCCGCATTTTTTGCCATTTTAAGTGCTTCAAGCGTATCAGCAGTTTCACCACTTTGTGATATAACTACAAATAAAGTATCTTTTGTAAGAAGTGGTTCTTTGTATCTAAATTCACTTGCTATTTCTATACTACATCTTATCTTACTAAATCTTTCAAATAAATATGTAGATGTTAATCCAGCATGATATGATGTACCACAAGCACAAATTTTTATCTCATTTATTCCATCTAGTAAAGAGGGGTCAAGTTCATCAAAAGAGATACTATCATCTTGTAGTCTTCCCATCATAGAATCAACCACTACATCACTTTGCTCATAAATCTCTTTTTCCATAAAAAATCTAAATCCATCTTTTTGAGCAAATTGTTTAGAATTGCTTAATGTACTCCAAGATACTTTTGTAGAAAAAGTAAGACCAGAACTTGAAGCAACACCACTTACTCCATCTTCTAAATATACTACATCAGATGCAAGACCTATTAAAGGAGCATCAGATGAAGCAAATAATATTTCGCCTTCATTTTTACCTTTTGCAATTGCCATAGGTGAACCGTGTTTCATAAAAAATATTTTGTTTTGTTGTGATTTTGTAATAAGAAGAATTGAATATGCACCTTCAAGTCTTTTAATTGTTAAATCAAATGATAAATCAGCATCGTTGTTTTGATTGAAGTAAAATTCAAAAAGATGAACTATAACTTCTGTATCTGTTTGAGATACAAATTTATGCCCAGCTTCAATTAACTCATCTTTTAACTCTTTATAGTTTTCAATTATTCCATTGTGAACTACATAAGAATATTCTCCTAAATGTGGATGTGCATTTAGTTCTGTTGGTTTTCCATGAGTTGCCCATCTTGTATGTCCTATACCAATTGAGAAACCATCTTCCTTTAGAGTACATTCATTGTGTGAAACTTTTTCTTCTAAATTTACTATTTTTCCTAGAGCTTTATATACTTCAATCTTATCACTTTTAAGTATGGCAATACCAGCACTATCATAACCTCTGTATTCTAATTCTTTTAATCCATCAACTAAAATTTCACTTGTATTACTCTTACCTATATATCCAACTATTCCACACATATTGCACATCCATATTTTAATTTGTTATTGGATATTATACCCAATGAATTGGCAAGATATAATTAAACAAGAACAACAAAAAGATTACTATAAAGATTTAGAGAATATTTTAGAAAAAAAATATAATACTACTAAAGTTTATCCTTCAAGAGATAAAATATTTACAGCATTTGACCTATGTGAATATAAAAATTTAAAAGTAGTTATTTTAGGACAAGATCCTTATCACCAAGCTTTTCAAGCACAAGGTTTAGCATTTTCAACTCCTGCAAGTATTAAAAACCCACCCTCTATGGTAAATATTATAAAAGAAGTTATAAGTGATATTGGTGATTGTGAGTGTTTAGATGGTGATTTAAGTTCTTGGGCAAAGCAAGGGGTACTTCTAATAAATACAATATTTACAGTTGAAGATTCACTTCCAAACTCTCATAAAAGTATTGGTTGGGAAACTTTTACAAATAATATCTTAGATTATATATCTAAAAATAATAGTGATATTGTATTCATATTATGGGGTGCAGGTGCTATTAAAAAGTCTAAGTTGATAGATGAAAAAAAACATCATATTCTTACATCTCCACACCCAAGTCCACTTTCTGCATATAGAGGATTTCTTGGTTCAAAACCATTTTCAACAACTAATAATATTTTAAAAAGTATAAATAAAAAGGAGATAATTTGGTAAGCAAAGATTTAAGAGTTTTTTTAATGATAGCATCTTTTATGATGGTATTAAATATAAGTATTGGAGCATTTGGTGCTCATGGATTAAAACCATATTTAGATGAGTATTCTATACTTATTTATACAAAAGCAGTTTCGTATTCTTTTTACAATACTTTAGGATTATTTGCAATTTCATTTATGGTTTATGTACTACCAAATTCAAGTAAATTAAAAAAATCATTTTATTTTGTACTTAGTGGTACACTTATATTTTCTTTTTCATTATATATCTTAGCACTTAGTAAAACCATGTGGTTGGGAGCTATTACACCTATTGGTGGAACTTTGATGATTATAGGATGGATACTAGCTTTTATAGCTATATATAAAGATTTAAAAGCTTAGGAATTAAATCCCTAAGTTTCTCATAAAGTTCATAGCTATATTTTCAGCTCTACTTTTAAATACAATTCCAACATTTTCTTCATACATAGAATCTATTATTTCAAAAAACATTTGTAACCATGATGAAAACATCTCTTTATTTAGAGGTAAGTTAAAGTGTGCCATCATAGGATTTCCCATATAACCTTCTTCTTGAAGACCAATCATAGACCAAAAGTTTGTAAGAATATCGATATGTTCTTTCCAAATATCACTTTGTAAATCATCGCCAAGTTTTGATATAAATACTTGTGCTACATCATTGTTTTCTTTTAATATTTTAGTATAAAATGAAATAACCATTTCATTTATATTTTCTCTTGAGATTGTGTTATATTTTGTTTGCATTATATACCTTTATTTTTTGTATTAGACCATCTATTTTAGTTACTAGTGTAAAAAGTGTCTTTTACCAGAGAAGTATAAAGCCATGCCAAATTCATTTGCAGCTTCAATAATCTCTTCATCTCTAATTGATCCACCTGGTTCAATTACACATTTTACTCCAGCAGCTTGGGCGGCATCAATACTATCTCTAAAAGGGAAAAATGCTTCAGAAGCAAGAACAGAACCACTTACATCTATTTGTAAATCCTCAGCTTTTCTTAACGCTGCTTTAGCTGCATCAACTCTAGAAGTCATACCCATACCAACAGCTACCATTGCAGAATTTTTTACATATACTACACAGTTTGATTTTGTAAGAGATGCAAGTTTATATGCTATTTCCATATCTTTTTTCTCTTGAGTTGATGCTTCTCTTATACTTTTAAGTTCAGAGTTTTTTACTTCATCATCTTCAACTTTATCGCTATCTTGGTAAACAAATCCCCCATCAACAATTTTAAAGTTATTTGCATCATTAGCAAGTTCAAGTTTTTTAGTACCTTGCTTAAATAGTTTAATTCTTTGTTTTTTATTTAATTCTTCTTCAGCTTCAGCTGTAAAATCTGCAGCATAAACAACTTCTAAGAATATCTCATTCATTTTAGTTGCAAGGTCTAAATCAACTACACCATTAACAGCAACCACTCCACCAAATGCAGAGATAGGGTCACACTTAAGTGCCTCAGTATAAGACTCTAAAAGTGTACCTTTGATTGCAAATCCACAAGGGTTACCATGCTTAACTATACATACAGCATTATCATCTCCAAATGCACCTGCAATTTTAGCAGCTCCACTTATATCACCCATATTGTTGAAACTTGCTTCACCTTTAAGAGTGATAAATTTATTTGATAAGTGATTGTCAAATTCATACAATGCACCTTTTTGATGAGGATTTTCTCCATATCTTGTATCAAATACTTTAGTACCAGTGATAAATTGTTTATCTCCCATACCGTTGTTGAATCTTTTGTTCATATAGTTTGCTATCATTGCATCATAAGCAGCTGTATGCTCATAAGCTTTTATCATCATATCTCTTCTAAATTCAAAAGTATTTGTATCATTTTTAAGATTGTTAAGTACTAAATCATAATCAATCACATCAGTAACAATGATAACAGCATCGTGATTTTTAGCAGCAGATCTAACCATAGCAGGTCCACCAATATCAATATTTTCAATAATTACTTCATAATCATCAGTTGATTCAATAGCATTTTTAAAAGGATATAAATTTACACAAACTAAATCAATACCTTCAACACCAAGCTCTTTAGCTTCATCAATATGAGACTGCTTATCTCTTCTATGTAAGATACCACCATGAATATAAGGGTTTAAAGTTTTAACTCTACCTTCAAAACATTCAGGAAATTTTGTAACTTCATTTGCTTCAATTACAGCTATTCCAGCATCTTGAAGTTTTTTATATGTTCCACCTGTTGAAATTATCTCATAACCTAAACTTACTAATTCTTTAGCAAAATTCTCAACTCCACTTTTATCACTTACGCTTATTAATGCTCTCATTTCATTCCTTGTAAAATTATATATTCGCGATTATACTAAAAATGTTGTTATGAAATGCTTCATTGAAAATAAAAGAATTATGTGTGGATATAAACGAAAGCCTAAATATTAAATCCAAAACAATTTGACATTAAAAAGTTATTACAATATAATTACCACATAAATAAATTATTTTGGAGTATAAAATGACAATGCTAACAAGAATAGGAAATTCACAAGGTATCAGAATACCAAAACCACTAATTGCTCAAGCACATCTTGAAAATGTACAAATAGATTTAGAAGTAGTAGAAAATGGCTTATTGATAAAACCAATTTTAACTTCAAGAAGAGAAAATTGGAAAGATAATATTGCAAATGTTTTATTAGAAAATAAAAATACAGAAGATAAAGCAGTAATCGATGAGTTATTAAATGATAATGATTTAGAAGATTATCAATGGTAGATGAGATAAATAGATTTGATATTGTTTTAGTAAAATTAAACCCAACAGTAGGTTCAGAAGTTCAAAAAACTAGACCTTGTATCATCATATCTCCAAATGAAATGAATGTTTTAAAAACAGTTATTGTTGCACCTATGACAAGTATAGGATTTAACTTCATCTTTAGACCAAAAATAAAATTTGAAGATAAAAGTGGATTAGTTTTGTTAGATCAAATTAGAGCAGTTGATAAAATGAGAATAGTTAAGAAGATTGGTGTAGTAGAAAAAATTAAATCAAGAGAGATATCAAAGATGATTACTGAGATATTTGAATATTAGAATATGATAGAATTAAAAGAAAACTGTATGACAATAAGTAGCTATACTATGAATTTTAAACAATAAAATTTTTTCTCGTTCCCATTTTCCAAGTGGAAATGCCTGCTAATCTAACAAAACAATGATATACATTCCAACACAGAGTGTGGGAACGAGATGAATAGTAAGCAGTTAATACTAAGTAGTAATTATAAATTTATGAAACTAAAATCATCCCCCTGTTTCATAAAAAGCTCTATCTGAGCCTTCTTCACTATTCCATTTATTTTTCTCAGGTTTATTCTTAAGCACAAGTTTCAAAATCTCTGCTGCTTTTTTTATATCTTTTGCTTTTATTGCATCTGCAATACTAAGTGCATCTTCAAAATATAAACATGGGATTAAATAACCCTCAGCTGTTATTCTAAGACGGTTACAATCAGAACAAAAGTCATCTAAATGAGGCTCTATTATTCCAAACTTATAACCATCATCTAAAAAGTAATCTTGAGATGGTGATGCTCCAACTCTTTCACCTTTTGTGATATTGTATTTTTGTGAAATTATTTTTTGAATTTGTGCAGAATTTAGTCCTGACTTTACATTTGCATGTGAATTTTCCATATACTCAATAAATCTTATCTCATAGCCTTTATTTTTACAATGCTCAAGTAAATCTACAATCTCACCATCATTTATATCTTCTAAAGGAACACAGTTTATTTTTATACCTAGTCCTATTTCCTGTGCTTTATCTATACCTCTTAATACTTTTTTTAAAACATCTTTTTGTGCAATATGATGTGCTACTTCTGGTTTTAAACTATCAAGTGAAATATTTAGTCTTTTAAGACCTGCATCTTTTAATTCTTGGGCTACATCTTCAAGTAAAAATGCATTTGTTGTAAGTGCTAAATCTATTGTGGGAGAATAATCAGAAATCATCTTGATAAAGTTTGGTAAACCAGCTCTTAAAAGTGGTTCCCCACCCGTAAGCCTAATCTTTGTAATACCTTCATCAATACTTACTTTTATAAACTCAAACATATCTTCATAAGATAAAAGATTCTCTTGTGGTACCCATGAAAAAGGCTTTTCTGGCATACAATATTGGCATCTAAAATTACATCTTTCAGTAACTGAAACTCTCAAATAATTTACTACTCTGTTGTGTTGGTCTATAAGCATTTTTAGCCTTACTCTTAATATTATTTTATGAAAGGATAGTATAAAATGACTTAAGAATATAATTTGGGAGCTTATTTGACTGCACATGATGCTATAAAAAGTATAGATTTTTTTAAAGATTTAGATGAAGAACAAGTTGCTTTTTTGCAAGAGATTTCATCTATTAGAAAATTTTCTGCAGATACTATTGTTTACTATGAAGATGATATAGATTACTCTTTACAATTTTTAGTAAATGGTACTATTAAGATATATAAAATTGACAAATATGATAATGAAATATTTCTATATTATATTTATTCAAATAATATGATTTCAGAATTTACTTCTATTGATGAGTCTAGTATATATTGTTTTTCAAATGCAGAATTTACTGAAGATGGATTAATTTTATCAATTGATTTTAAAAAATTTAAAAAGAAGTTTATAAATACTGGAATTTTAACACATAGTTTTATAAAAGAGATATTAAATAAAACACATCAATTACAGTGTATATTAAATAGAGAGTTAGTTTATGATGCAACTGCAAAAGTTGCATTTATGTTAAACAATGACCTAGAAATGTTTAATAAACTAAAAAGAACAAAAGTAGCATTTATGCTACATATACAGCCAGAAACGCTTTCAAGAGTTCTAAAAAAACTTTCAAGAAGTGAAATCATTTCAATTGAAGGTCAAAAAATTAAGATTTTAAAAGCTGATGAATTACTAGGAATATTTAGAGGAATAGGGCAATGAAACAAACAAAAATAAGTACGAAGATAAAATTAATAGGTGCATCGCTAGCTTTTTTAATATTATTGGTAATTGCAATTACAATTTATCTAAATGAAAATAATACAAAAGATTCTTTGATTGTAAATATTGCAGGTAAAGAAAGAATGTTAAGTCAAAAAATTGCAAAAAATATATTTTATTTATATCATAATGAAAATTTAAATTTTGTAGAACTAGACAATGCCGTGGAAGAATTTATTTATAATATAAATTCTTTAAAAGATGGAAATAAACTAAGAGGCATCCAACCTGCACCTACAGATAATATTGCTCAACAAATATCAAAAATACTTGTGTTGTGGAATAGTTTTTACAAGAATGTTGAAAGTTTCAAGAATTTACTTGTGCAAAGATCAAATAATGAAGATCATTTAAAAATAATCGTTGATAATATTTATAATACAAATAATATATTACTGCAAGAAGTAGATAGCCTTGTAACGATGTACACAATACATACAGAAGAAAAAACTGACTTTATAGAAAAATTCCAATATGGTGGAGCTTTTGTATTGTTTTTATTAATTGTATACTCTCTTCTTCAGTTAAAAGTTATAGAAGCTCATGTAAAAGAGTTTATGGATTATTCTAAAAAGCTGACAGAAGTAGGCAGTAAAGATAAAGTAGAACTTATCAATATCCAAGCAGAAAGTGAAATTGTTGAAGTAAGTGATAATATGAATTGCTTTATAAATAAACTAAATGAAGCAATGGATTTTTCAAATGAAGCAATAGAACAATCAAAAAGAGCATCAAGTTCTCTAGAAGATATTACAGATGAATTTGATGATATATTAAACGATATGGCACACTCTACAGACATATCAAAACAGCTAAATATGAGTGAAGATATAGTAATCGAATCAACTGAAGAACTTATACAATCTACTAAAAAACTACAGCATCTAAAAGACAAACTTGATACATTGTTAAAACAATGTAAACCCCTATAATATCAACTATATTAAATAAATCTTAAATTTCTTGACTAAGGTCAAGGTTTATAGTTTTATTTATTGTTATACTTCTTCGTTGTATTTTAAAAATACATATTTCTTTATAAAATTAAAGATAAACTAAAAAATCAAGGAGATAGTATGGCACTTTCAAGAAGAGATTTCTTAAAAAGTTCAGCGGCAGCGTCAGCAGCAGCAGCAGTAGGTATGAGTGTACCAGCTTCAATGCAAGCAGCTTCAGATAAAGCTCAAAGTAGTTGGAGATGGGATAAAGCAGCATGTAGATTCTGTGGTACTGGTTGTGGTATTATGATGGCTACAAAAAATGGTAAAATTGTAGCAGTTAAAGGGGATCCAGCAGCTCCTGTAAATAGAGG
>DQSS01000224.1 GCA_015663165.1 Arcobacter sp.
GAGAGGATGATATGCGGTTTTTTAAGTACCTTTTCTACCCAAGAGGTGGATGTCTTGTTCATGTTTTGCTCCTACGGGGTTGTTTAAGGGTAGGGTAACTTTTTGGTGTGAACGGGGTGTGAATTTAGTTAATACTAAATTGTTCTTTCATTATAAATCTAAAAAAACCATACTTTTTTAATTCATTTACTCGATTTTTATCTTTAAAAAAATGTGCCAAACTCTTTTTAGAACTTCTAGCTTTTGCTAACTCAATAAACATTCCATAGTGTTTTGTAAGTATATCAATTCTACATTTTTTAACTTCATCATTAGGATGAATATCTTTATCACAATAGCCTAGTCCAAACATTTTTATCATTGCTTCACATCTTTTATACGTATAGCTGCCCTTAGAAATATTAGATTCTCTTTTTAATTCCAATATCCCACCTTGACCCGAATATCTAAATGCCAATTCAAAAAAATCTAAAGGGTCTTCTTCTGTAGGATTAAATAATAACGGTCTCTCATCAAGTAGTGGAAATTTATCCTCTTTATAAGTACTATTACATAAACTACACATCAAAATATAATTTTTTGGTTCGCACTTTAACTGTGGATACATATTTTGTGCTTTTGGTTTAAAATGGTCAAGCGTAGCTGTATTCGTTTTATTTGGATATCCACTTAATTCAACTTCACAAATGGGACATTTATTATTTGATATTTTTCGTTGCAGGTCAGTAAAAGAAAACCAATAATCATCGCAATTTAATTGGCTCTCATCAAATGATTTTTTAAACTTATCTACCACACAAGGATAAGCTCTATGCGTAAAGTACCCACGCATATCAATCATTAAATAAATCCTTAAATTCACCTAATAGCTCATCCATCTCATCCTCTGAAATTTCAGTTAGCTTATCAAAGTCTATGTCTTTATTGTCTTGAATAAATCTTAAAAATCTTAAATAGTGTCGGTCATAAATGAAGTTACTAGCAACTGTACTTCCCAGTTTTTTCTCAAGTTCATCAATTTTATTCTCGTCTACTGGAGATACTGTATCTTGATTTTTAAGTCTAAACAATTGATTGATTTCTTCTTTCATATCCCCATCACCAACCAAAGAACTAACTTGTGGATAACTAAGAAGTGTTGCCGATACATCGAGATATTTCGTACCTGTACCACTTGTATCAATAGTATCACTATCAATAGAGATCTTTCCTATCTCATCACCTTTTCTATCAAGCATTAAAAGTGGATTATGCGTAGCAATAACAAGTTGTACATTTTCATTTAATTTTCTAATATTATTTATAAAATGAATTTGCCATTCAGAATGTAAAGAGTTTTCGGGTTCATCCATCATAAGAATATATGGCTTATTTTCTTTTAGTAAAATGGTTAAGAATATAATGAGAATTTGTTTTTCTCCCGAAGATAAATCCAATGGTTCTAACTCTTTTTCAGTACTTGAAATACTGAAAGTTTCTTCTATTAATTCAAGGTTTATTTTTTTATTTGTATCTCTAAACATACTATCTATAATATCTCTAAAATTATTTAATGGTTGATACACATCATTTGTAATAGTTTTTTGAGTATCAGTCAACTCTTGTACTTTACTTGCTTCTAAAACTATTCCTTTTCCAATATCATTTAAAATTCTTTGTATCTCTTTCTGATTATAAGCATTTTTTTCTTCAAAAATTTTCTTTAGTTTGATTTGATAATCATTAAATGTCAATTTGTTTCTACTAGCTTTTAATAAATCTAAAAGTTCTGAATCTAATAGTGATAAGTCTTTTTCACAATTATCTTTACATTTACTAGTGCTTTCAGAAATTATATCAAAAGTGTCAATATATTCAATATCAATATTTAAATTTTTAGATATTTGATTATCTGATATGATAATAGAGTCTAGTTCACCATTTTCATATTCTTTATTTAATGTAATTGTAATTTTTGGTGATTCGAATTTTTCTAGAATTTTATTGTCTTGTTGTAAATAGGCTTTAATTAGTTTAAGTACTGTAGATTTTCCACTACCATTTTTACCTATAAGTATATTTGTATTAGGAGATAAAGACCATTCAATATCTCTGATACCATAAATTTTTTCTATTTGAATATGTTTTAAACTAACTTTAGTAGTTGCACACTTTTCTTTTGCACCTGCTTTAATCAGATTCTCTTTTATTAATTCTTTAAAATTTTGGAATTTTTCAACTTCAGTTTCTTTTACTATCACACTTTCAAATATTTTCACTACAGAAGCTTCTCGTCTTTTTGCTGAACCTTTTCCTGAATACTTATATGCGTTTATCCAATCAGAATGATTATTAATTATTAAATTATTCTGAATATATATCATTAAAAATTCTGAAAAATGTCTTTTAATAGTATCTATAGCTTCTGTATTATTATCCGCATTTAAGAAGGTATTAACCTCTTGCATAATTAACATATGAAAATCAAAGACAGGTTTTAGATGTTTATATCCACTTCCACCGAAACTTACTCTATTTGTTAGAGCTTTAATAACTGTCCAATGGTTATATTTTACTTTTTTTTTCCATTCATCAAGAAAAGATGTTGTTTTTAAATTTAAAAAGAGTCTATCAAAATCATATTGTAAGTCATCTACTATATCTTCATCTTTCTTTTTAATACTTCTAAAAAGTCTTTTAAACTCAATGATACTTTCTTCACTAGGTTTATCGTCTAAATTAGATAAATAAAATTTTTGATTATCTTTTAAAAAGAAATCTATTTTAGAGTCTTTTAAGACTTTTTTCACACTTATTAAGTCTTTATTTAAATCTTTTTTTATCTCTTTAATGTCTTTAGGAGCATCATCTGTAGATAATAAATCTGTTTTAGAAAAAATTAATTTAAATTTTTCACTATATCCATTAATATAGATAGTTTTGATAGCACTTAATCCAGCAGCATTAAGTGGGTCATTACTTTTTTCAACTAATAAAATACAATCTGCATCTTTAAAAAACTCTAAGTGTCTAGTCGATAAACTATTATTTATTTCTCCTCTATCATGACCAATACCTTCTCCATCTATTAGAACATATTCAGAGTTTCTATTTGGAAGAACTTCATCTGAAAACTTACCTTCAATTCTAGCATACTCAATTAATGGTGATATTGATGGATATTTACTATCTAATATTTTTTTATTTTCTTTAATAAATTCTGATTTATTTTTAATATTATCAATAGTGTAAAGAGCGTTATCAAACAATGTATAATGGGGACAAATCTTTTTAGTAAATGTTATAATTTCATCTATAATCCATTGTACTAAATAGTTGATTTCAGCTTGAATTGTTTGCATTTGTAAAACTTCTTCAATATCTTTACAATGATTCGTTTTTGGTAAAAGTGTATTAATAATATAAGATGAAATTTTTTCTAAAATATCAGATGACAAAAGATATTTTAATCTAAATTTTTGATCAGCTGTCTCTTCTAATGATTCACTTAAGTTGATTATCTCTTCTTTTTGTGTTATGAGTTTATCAATAGTTAACTCAAGTATTTCATTAATAGCAATTTCAATATCAATTTGTTCTTTAAAAATAAAAGTAGATTTAAAAGGTTTTGTTGAACTGATTACATATTCTGTTGGAGCGACTGTAGTTCTTGTCGGAAGGGTACTGGGAAATGCATCACCTGCAGTATCTAAAATAGCTCGAATAATAGAAGTTTTACCTGCTCCCGTACTTCCTAAAAGATATATTTTAGGATAATTTGGCAACTGACCTAGAATATCTTGTATCTCTTGAAATGATTTCATTTGTAGCCTTTAGACTTGTGTACTAATTATTTTAAATAATTATAGCAAATTTTATATAATTCATACGACAATATACAACATTCTAGACTTATCTCTTTCTTAACTAATATATATAATAAACCCAATATGAAAACAACAAAAACAATCCCTACTTTTAAAAATGAAAGTGAAGAAAAAGCATTTTGGGATACTCACGATACTACAGAATACTTTGATACTTCAAAGGTAAAAAAAGTACGCTTCCCAAACCTAAAGA
>DQSS01000306.1 GCA_015663165.1 Arcobacter sp.
CTTAATTTAATATAAATTAAAATATATTTAAGTTTAAAAGTTTTTCCAAGAGTTAGGTTTTATGAAAGGTTGGTTTTTAGAGGTGTCCTGTACTTTCTTAATCTTTTAAAAATTCTCTAAAAGTGCCTTGTTTTAGGGTTTTGTTCGCTGTATAGTATTGTCTAAACTTTATTAGCATATTTTAGAGTTTTTAGTATATGGTATCTAATAGGTATCTAAAAAATAGAATAGTTTATGATATAATCATAAATGCTATTGAGAGGAATTTGAGATGAGTAAAGATGACATTATAGCCTATTTAAAAGCACATAAAGATGATTTTTTGAAAAAATATCAAATCTCTAAATTGGTACTGTTTGGTTCTTATTCAAGAGATGAGAATAGAGATGACAGTGATATTGATATTGCAATAGAGACTCCTGTTAGCGATTATTTTTTACTTTATGATTTTAAAGAGGAATTAGAAAACTTTTTTAACAAGAAAGTTGATGTAGTACGTTTAAGAGATAAGATGAATATGGCATTTAAAAGTCGTATAGAGAAAGATGGAATTTATGTATGATAAGAGACTTGTAATTGAGATATTAGATCAAATCATAGATGCAATAGAAATAGTTCAAGAGAGATGTGAGTTTGCAAAAAGTGTAGATAATTTTTGTGACACTAAAGAGGGTCAAGAGAAGCTTGACAGTATTTGTATGAAGCTTATTGCAGTAGGTGAGAGTTTAAAAAAGATAGATGCTATAACAGAAAAAACTTTACTTCAAAAATATCCTCAAATTGAATGGAAAAAGATTAAAGGGATTAGAGATTTTATTTCACATCATTATTTTGATTTAGATGCAGAAATAATTTTTGGAATTTGTCAAAATCATATAGATAATTTACTTGATGCGTTAAAAACTATAAAAATGGATTTAGTAAAATGAGCCAATATATATCATCTAAAAAGTTTACCGGTGTATGCTACTATGAGAGTAAAAACCAAGACAGGCAAACCAGATAAAGTATACTATATCACTTTCAAAGACGAAGCAAATAAATTTAAGCGTGTTAAAATTGGTAGACAATCAGAGGGGATAACTGAAGCTTATTGTTATCAAAAACGAGCAGAAACACTTCAAAAAATAAAGTTAGGAGAAGAGGTTACGATAAAATATAAAAAGCGTAAAAAATTTACCTTTGGACAAATGTATGAAGAGTATTTAAAGTGGGCAAAAAATAATAAGGACACTTGGGTTAATGATAAACAAGCATTTGATAACCATAAATTTAAAAGATGTTGAGGTAAGTCAATTAAGATCTAAAGATTTTGAAGAGTTAAAACAACAAAAGTTAGAAGAAGGATTAAGCCCTAAAACGGTACAACATATTCTTTCGTATGTACGACAAGCATTTAATCATGCAATCAGAAATGATCTTGTTAAAAACCTTACTAATCCAATATCTGATTCTAAAGTTAAGATGCCGAAAGTAGATAATGCAAAGACAGGTTTCTTCAAATATGATGAAGCTAAACTTCTTTTAGACACCCTTAAAAGGAAAGATAAAAAAGATCTTTATAGACTTACTGTTTTATTACTCTTTACTGGTGCAAGATTTTCAGAAATTGCAAGTTTAACTTGGAACGACGTCAATTTTGAACAAAGGCTTATTTATTTTTCAATGTGTAAAGGTGGAAAACCTAGATACATTCAAATTACAAATATTTTAATGGAAGTATTGCAAGAGCTTTATGAAGAAAGAATAGATAGTCTTGTTATACCAATTATGAAAGGTAAGTCAAAAGGCAAACAAAGAGAGCAGATGCCAAAGCAGTGGCAAGATATCGTTGATGAGATTATACCTGGTAATAAAACAGCAGGTAAAGCTAGATTGACAGTACACTCATTAAGACATACACACGCATCTTGGCTGGCAATCAATGGTCTTGATATTTTGCATATAAAAGAGCAGTTAGGACATAAGAAGATTGAAACTACTATGAGATATGCTCATTTAATCCCTAATAAAAGACATGAAGCGACGCTACTTTTAGAAGAAAAGATTAATAAAGTTGGGTCCCAAACAAAATCTCAAAAGAGCTTAGATTCTATGCAAGATATTGAAAATGCTATAAAGAATGAAGAAATTACAATTGAACAGTTAGAAGAAGAATTAAAGAAATCTATCAATTAATATTTTCTTTGAGAAATTCTAACCCGTCGATTTATGAGAACTACGAGAAAGCCTAAATTTAGGGCTTAAAATTCAAATGTCACCATAAACTGTCACATTTTAAGCTATTTTAATAGCTATTAAGTGGCTTAAGTTAATTTACTTATCTGCAGTTATCCAAACTTAATCTTTATTTATAGAAGCCCTAAAATAGGAGTTGTCCAACTTATCTGACTTATCCTCAAGATTTTACCAAATAGGTATATTCTTTGATGGAACTATATAAACATAAAAGTTATAAGATTTATGTTCTTTTAGTTTTTTCATTTCAGTAGTAGAAACAAATGTTTGATAATAAATCCAGCCTTCTAAATTATTATTTTCTTTATTTTTATTTATGCCTATAGAATTAATTAGTAGCATAGATGATTTTAATTTATTTTCATCTAATATTTCTGCTGATATTTTAGCTTTACATAAGTATCTATTATTTTTATAATCCCATTCGATTATTTCATCAGGAATTATTCTAAATTTTGAAATAACATTATTTTCTATATTGTTTCTTATAAAATAATAATCATTATTAAAAATTCTTTCAGTTAACATTATAGTAGATGGATCATCACATTTAGCACCTATTTTGTTTTCAAACATACTAGTGTTAATATTGCATCCATTTAAAATAAAAGCACTAATTAACCCAAATTGCTAGTTGAGCAATAACCTTTGTTTCTCTTCATCAAGCTTCAAAAAGCAGTCAATACTATAAGCGACAAGAAAGAGTTTAAGTTTTGTAAGAAAACCACCTATGGATGTTGCCTTTATTACTTTACCAAACTTGGCTGTTATCATAGAAAAGGCTGTTTCAACGCCTTTTCTAATTTTTCGTTTAATGAAATAATCATCATCATTTTGCATACTCTTTTTAAATATCGGTGAAAGCTTGATATTCAATTTTTTTAGAAACTCTTCAAGCTTGCTAGAGATGTATCC
>DQSS01000357.1 GCA_015663165.1 Arcobacter sp.
AACCCTAGAGCATCTAGAACTGTGCCATTTGTTTCAAAAGCAACAGGTGTCCCTCTGGCAAAAGTTGCTACTAGAGTGATGATTCAAGGTGATTTGAAAGAAGCTTTGAAGTTTTATGATACATTTAAAGTTGTAAACTTTAACAAAAAGATCATGGAACCAAACCTTAAAAACTTAGTAGCTGTAAAAGAAGCTGTTTTCCCTTTTAATAAACTGCCAGGTTCAGACCTTATATTGGGGCCTGAGATGAAGTCTACAGGTGAAGTTATGGGTATATCTGACAACTTCGGGATGTCTTTTGCCAAAGCACAATTTGCTTCAAAAAACAACATACCATTAGAAGGTAAACTCTTTATATCTCTTACAGAAAGTGACCAAGCACATGCAGGAGAAGTAGGTAAGATGTTTACAGATTTAGGTTTTGACATCGTTGCCACTTCAGGGACACATGCCGCACTAGAGGCTGCAGGTGTAACCTCTACAAAAGTATTAAAAATATCTGAGGGTCGTCCAAATATAGATGACATGATAAAAAATGAAGAAATAGCCATAGCCATCAACACATCAGACAGTTCGGCCAGTAAATCTGACGCAAAAACCATCAGACAATCTGTACTTACTAACCATGTTCCCTACTTTACCACCATATCTGCTGCTAAAGCAACTGCGTTGGCTATAAAAGAGCTGAAGGCTACTGGTGGGGAACTTGAGCCTAAGGCGTTGCAGGATTATTTGGCGTAGGCTACTTCTTTCTAACTTCCCTTATTTACTCCTAAAAATAGTAAGACATTATGTCTACTATTAGCAAAATACTTTCTCCAAATATTCACTCATCTCATATTGACATATTTGACAAAATAGTCGAATATTCCTGATATACTACTAATATAAAAAATAAATTAATAGTTATGTATTGAGTATAACACAACACGCTGTTTATGCAGTTGTTAAGAGGAGCAGAAGATGAATTGTGATTGTTACCTGACCCTGATATTTACACTGCCTATTTTAGCACCGCGTGTGACATCTTACCCGTTTGTACCGACAATAGTTTGAATTGAGATACTTTATGCTCATAATAGATACTGTTAGCAGAAGCTACATTGATACAAAAAACACAACCTAATATAAAGGTCTTAAAGATGATTTTAACTACCAATTCTTTGCTCCCTCTGTCCAAAAACCATAAGCCCAACAATCCCTTTTATCAATAAGATTTGGATTTGTCTTTTTAACTTTTTTACAATCTTCGGGTGCATGAGCAATTAATTTATAGTCCTTCCCATTTGACTTATATAAATACTGCTCTCCTTTATTCTCACTTTTTCTTGGATCTCGTGGAAGTGATTTAAGATATAACGGGACTAAACCAGTAATCCAAAGCTCACCCGACTGACCCCACTTGGTATAAAAACCATCAAATCCTTTACTTTTCGGGTAGTCACCATTTTTAGCATAATATAACTTTAATGCTTTTTTAATTTCTTTCAAATCTTTCAATCGTATATAAAAATTTGATTTTTTTACTAAATCTATATATTTATCTTCTAGTTTTTTCACTTTAATAATTGCTTCATCATAAGATAGCTTGGTATTTTTACCATTAATAACATCATTCAAACATTCAGCTAAATTTTCGGAACGAATTAAAGCTCCATATTTATTTGGATGGTAATGTGTATTAAAAAAGTAAACTCTTTCAAGATTAAACAATGCTGCATTACAATAAATATCAATATTATGTTTATTTAATGATAGTTCAAGGTTCTTAATTCTTTTTTGACTTTCTTTTTTTGATAAATCAAATTTTGTATTTTTAATTGTTACAGGATAAGTCAAAAACAATGTTCCATTATTATCTTTTACTAGACTATTGATTTTATTATAAATATTTAAAAAATGTTTTGATACTTGAATAGACCCACTCAAATAGTTCAAATTTTCATTATATACTACTGACTTATCGGCATTGATATCACCAAGCTTATTTAAACTTTTATAACTATATCCTCTCCATTTAACACCATCACCTTCCCACAGCTTATTCAATGAATCAATAACTTCTTTCTCAGACAAAACTTTGGAGTTTGTAGAGTTAGATTCAAATTGTTTTATACTTCCTTCTAAAATTCTACTAGGTTCGGAATTTAATATAAATTTTAAAAAATCTTTATATGAAAGAGATTTTAAATAATCTATCCCCCAGGTCATCATCCCATTATAAAACCATTTTGAAAATTTCTCACTACGAGAATATTGTCCAAACTCTAATGGCATAACAACAATATCACCTTGACTAATATTTTGTTGAAGTTTATAGTATAAAAAATCAATATCTAAGCCCGCGTGAACAGCTAAATTTATTACTGGATACCCAATTTTTTCTTGAATGGTTTTACTATTTATCCCAAATAGCGAATTAGAACCACTAATAATAATAATTTTTTTACTATCAAGCGATTTTGCTTTATAATCTTTGTATTGATATGAGTGCTGTATCCAATATTCAGATTTTAATGGTGCTCCAAGTTGATAAAAGAAGATTGACATATATACTATAAGAAATAGTATTACAATGAAAAATCCACTTAAAATAAACTGTTTTGCCTTCATCGCATTATTCCTTAAAAGTTAAAATATAGAAATTCACTTGTTGTCGAATTTCCAAAGAATGAAACCAAAATCGATGCAAAAAATAACATAGCAAAGATAACTGCATATTTGAAATTTAATTTAAATTTATGTTTAGCTATTTCTATACTATTTGGCATAAAAAATGCTACAAAAGAAAATATTATTATATATTCCAAAGTTTCTAGAGTAAAAATATATTTATGAGGAAAACCTTCAAAAGTATAGAAAGAAAA
>DQSS01000307.1 GCA_015663165.1 Arcobacter sp.
GGATTTTTGGAAAATCTTAACACAATATAGTTAGAATAAATAATTGCTATATAGTGAACGCCCATAAAAGTAGTAAGACTTAACCGATAGATAGTGTATCGACTTAGCAACTTAAAGGAATTAACTATAATAGGATTACTCTATCATAGATTTATTTTGTCGCTTGATTTTTGTATGTTTTCGGTGTGCCATTGCTTTTATAGAATGGTTTTTAACATCTTACTAGCATATTATTAAAAAAGTAGGTAGAGGAGTTTATAATAACAAAGCTTAAACCGCGTTTTGTGCCATTTTCAGAGTTTTTGGGAATGGGTCGAAAGACTGTAAGGTATTTTGCCGAGACGGCACGGGAAACAAATAACAACGCCTTAAAAGAGTTGTTTGGTGGATTTCCTACAAGAGAGCTTTTCATTAATAATGAGTAAGTACATTGTTTATTTAAAGAACTTTACATAAAATTTACGTTTAGTAAATGGGTAAGGTGATTGAAATTTGATAAGTGACTATAAGGCTATAAGTCAGCAACCAGGATAAAGGGATAACCTAAATTTAGGAGTGACCACTGTAGTTTTTATTATTGCCGAAAAATGAATGACACGTAACGAATAATTATTAATATTGGCTAAGTCCTTAACTGAAGAATCAGAGTTTTAGAAACTCCTTGCATAAAGGTTCCAACTTAGGATATGTTAAACTTTAAAGCTCTTAAAATATAAATAAATAGCAATTAGTAAAGAATTTTACTTAAATTTGCAAAAAAGCTTGACAGATTTAACTTTTTTGTGTATACTATCGTGTTAGCGTTTTGTAAAAAACCTAACACAATTACATATAGTATAAATACTTCTATATAGATACTTCTATATAAATACTTCTATATAAATACTTCTATATAAATACTTCTATATAGATACTTCTATAATCAATCCCTTAATTCTTTATTAATTGTTATTCTCTTAAAATCTACCTATTTAACAAAGTAGGTTATTAAAAATGTAAACATCTTAGAGATTTTCATAAATTTTATGAAAGTTTCTTAAATGTTTATTGTAAACAGAGGTAAAGTGTGCTATAAGGTTGAGCGATTGCTAACCAAACAATGACCCCTTACAAAGTTTGGGGTTATTAAAATAGATAGTAAACATTAGAAAATTCTTGTCGGGATTTTCAATATACTTTAAGGAGTACAAAATGACAAAAGATTACACAGAAAATACGGAAAAATTAGCAGAACAGGCTAACGCCATTATTAAAGATATCACAGAAGGTGTCTTAACAGACAACAAGATAGAAATTGCTGTGAACAGCTTTCTAAGCAATATCTGTGCCATACTGGTGCTTGCTGAAGTAAGCAATACAAAAGAAATCAAATCTCAATTAAGAGATGATATTCTACTTCCATTGGAGGAGCTAGTTGATAGATTAGCTCCTATGAAATTACATAGGGGAGGATTAGGGAAAAAATCAGCTACTTTGTTAGGGGGATATGAGAGAATGCTCAAAAGTTCATTGATGCTGGAGTTTGTTCCTATGACTCCGAGTGAGTCCTTTCTAATTATTCTAACCATGTTTTATAAAGAGGAAGGGTTGGAGGGTATTTATACCTTAACCACTAAGAATTTTTCCGATTTACTGAGCATTAGTAGCAAAATAGGTTCGCCATTACTGATAAAATATGCCGAGATTGCAGATGACTGTCCCTCTCTAGATTTTCCACATGTTGCTCTGTCTGACGTAAAGTCGGATACAAAGAACAATATTACTGGAACTACCTTGTTTGGTATCAACAAAAACCTAAAGGAATATAAAGAACTAGCTAAGTTGGTAAAAGAGGCTGAAGATAAAGTATCAGCCATGTCAAAGGAGGCTAAACCTGCAAGGATTTTAGCCAATGTATCAAAGAGATTAAGTAAAGCCACTGTGGCTAATGTAGAAGTAAATCTAGCAGATATTGAAAAGTCTGTAGATAAGATTTTTGAGGAGTTTATAAAGAACCTAAAGGCTGAAAAAGCCAGCATTAAGATGGAGCTTATAGAGAGATACGAAAAGGCACAAAAAGTTTTAGCTGATAAGGCGGCAGAGAGTTTAGATAAAAATGCTGAAGAACAAAAAGCTGCTCACCTTAAAGCTGAGCGACTTAAAAAAGAGGAGGAAGAAGCTGAAAAACTTCTTGCTACTTTAAAACCTCAAGCTAAAGAACAAGAGTAAAAATCAGCCCCTTAATCGGGGCTTGAGATATTTTAAAGATTTTCAAATTTGGAGATTTTTCAAATATTTCATTAGAAATATAATAAAACGTCTGTAGGAGGACAAAATGACAAACACAACAGAAAACACACTAAATATGACAGCTGAAGACTTCGGTCTAAGTGACACTACATCATTTACCGATGTAGTATCTCTACATCCAAAGTATAAAATAGAGCCAAAAAGATTTGCCGGATTCTCTAAAATTACCCAGCCTATTGATAACAGCATGGAATTTACCACCAAACATGCTGAGCTATACATATGTCAACTGGCGTATAAAAAAGGTATCATTGAGGCTGAGGAAGCTCCAAAGAACACCAGAAAATTTGACAGAATCGGTCTTCTTGACCAGCTTTCTATTGAATTAGGGTTTGAGATAAATACTTTGAGAAAC
>DQSS01000338.1 GCA_015663165.1 Arcobacter sp.
CTTTTAAAAGTTGGTCTCTATTGGGGGCATGAACGTCTTTGGCATAAAGTAAGATGGGGGAAGCAAAAGATAGAACCTTTTAATCTTTGGTTTACGGGACTACCTTTATCAGGAAAAACAACGATTGCCGACAAGGTTTATAAAGAATTAAAAAAACTACAAATACCCATAGAACGGCTTGATTCAAAAGATGTACGAAAGCTTATCCCAAATATAGGTTTTAGTAGAGAAGATAGAAACAGGCATATGCATCGTATTGCTTATCTTATTAGAACGTTACAAAACAACTCTATCTCGACGGTTGCTTCTTTTGTTTCTCCTTACACAGAGTCAAGAAAAGCCATTCGTGAGATGGTACAGAACAATGTAGTCGTCTATGTTAAGGCAGATATAGAAACTTGTAAAAAAAGAGACTACAAAGGGGCTTACTCCAAGGCAGAAAAAGGTGAATATCAAAATTTTTCAGGGGTAAATGATGTCTATGAAGAACCTAAACATGCTGAAATAGTAATTGATACAGATAAACTCTCTGTTGATGAAGCAGTTTTAATGATTGTAACATTTATTAAAAAGAAGTATATAAAATGATAAATAAAAAAAATGAAAAAAACATTGTATGGCATGAACATCAACTTTCAAAAAAGCAAAGAGCTAGGTTGAAAGGACAAAAAGCATGTGTGTTATGGTTTACGGGTTTAAGTGGAAGTGGAAAATCTACCATTGCAAATGCATTAGAGCAAAGACTATATGCGTTAAATAAACATACTTATTTATTAGATGGTGATAACATACGTCTAGGACTAAATAAAGATTTAGGTTTTTCAGACAAAGATAGAATTGAAAACATACGCAGGATTGGGGAGGTTTCTAAACTTTTTATTGACAGTGGCACTATGGTCTTAACAGCATTTATTTCACCGTTTCTAGCAGACAGAAACATTGTAAGAAAATTAGTCGAAAAAGGTGAGTTTATAGAAGTATTTGTTGATACAGCTCTTACTATTTGTGAAAATCGGGATCCTAAAGGTTTGTACCTAAATGCTAGAGAGGGTAAAATTTCAAACTTTACAGGAATTTCTTCTCCTTATGAAGTACCTTTAAGTGCTGAAATTCATTTGAAGACAGAAGGAAAAAGTGTAAAAACATGTGTGGTTCAAATAATTGATTACTTGAATAGTAAGGGATATTTATAATGTATGAAGAAGTTGATTTAGAAAAAATCATAAATATTGCTAAAATTGCAGGAGAGGTTATCATGGAAATTTATAATAAAGATTTTTTTATAGAATATAAAGATGATAACTCTCCTTTGACTGAGGCTGATTTAAAATCTAATGAGATTATTTGTTCTAAGTTAGAAAAACTTTATCCAAATATTCCAATATTGTCAGAAGAAAATAGAGAAGTAGACTATAATGAACGTAAGGATTGGAAAGTTTTTTGGCTTATAGATCCTATAGATGGTACAAAAGAATTCATTAAAAAAAATGGTGAGTTTACGGTCAATATAGCTTTAGTCGAGAATGATACACCCGTACTTGGTGTAGTGTATGCACCGGTGTTAGATGAGATGTATGTGGCAAAAAAAGGTCTTGGGGCGTTTAAAAATGGAGTTAAACTTCCCTTAGTTAAAAATGAATCTCCTAAAGAGCTTTTACATGTTGTTGCTTCTAAGTCTCATCTGTCTCAAGAAACACAAAAATTCATAGATAATTTAGAGACCAAGAGAGTTGAACAAATCTCAAAAGGTAGTTCCTTAAAGCTGTGTATGGTAGCAGAAGGGATAGCAGATATTTACCCACGACTTGCACCTACTATGGAGTGGGACACAGCTGCTGCACATGCCATTGTTCTTGAATCGGGAAAAGAAGTGATTCAGTTTGAGAGTAAAGAAGCTTTGGTTTATAACAAAGAAAATTTATTGAACCCTTGGTTCATTGTAAAATAAAAATTAAAAAAGGAGTAGCATAATGAAAGGTATTATATTAGCAGGAGGATCAGGTACACGATTGTATCCGATTACAAAAGGGGTTTCTAAGCAGTTAGTACCCATTTATGATAAACCGATGATTTATTATCCACTATCAGTGCTTATGTTGGCTGGGATTACTGAGGTATTGATTATTTCAACGCCAAAAGATTTACCAAGATTTGAAGAGTTACTTGGAGATGGTTCAGACATAGGAATGAGATTTGAGTATGTGGTTCAACCAAGTCCAGATGGCTTAGCACAAGCCTTCATATTGGGTGAAGACTTTATTGGTTCAGATGATGTTTGTTTAGTATTGGGAGATAATATTTTTTATGGTCACGGATTAACAGAACTTTTAGCAACTTCTGTTAAAAATGCTTCAGTAGAAAACAATGCTACGGTATTTGGATACTATGTGAAAGACCCAGAACGATATGGGGTGGCAGAGTTTAATACTGAGGGTAAAGTGACTTCCCTTGAAGAAAAACCCAAAGAACCAAAGTCCAATTATGCTGTGATTGGACTTTACTTTTATCCTAACGATGTCATAGAAAAAGCAAAAAAAGTTAAGCCATCTCATAGAGGTGAACTAGAAATCACAACATTAAATCAAGACTATTTAAATGAAAATAGATTAAAGGTTGAGCTTATGGGAAGGGGTTATGCATGGTTGGACACAGGAACGCATGAGTCTTTACTTGAAGCTTCTCAATTCATTCAAACCATTGAAAACAGACAGAGTTTAAAAGTAGCATGTTTAGAAGAAATAGCTTATGAAATGGGTTACATTTCAAAAGAGAAGCTTTTAGAATTAGCAGAACCTTTAAAAAAGAATCAATATGGACAATATTTAATTCGTAGGGCTAATGAGACACAGGAAGTTGTTAGATGAATTTTCAAAGAACCAAAATAGAAGATGTTATTATAATAGAACCACAAGTTCATGGTGACGAGCGAGGTTATTTTATAGAGACATTTAGAGAAGATAAATTAGAAGAGTTTTTAGGATATAAGATAAATTTTTGTCAAGATAATGAGTCAAAAAGTTCTAAAGGTGTTTTAAGAGGATTACATTATCAACTAGCTCCTTATGCCCAAACAAAACTGGTGCGTGTAATTCAAGGAAGTGTTTTAGATGTGGCAGTTGACATTAGAAAGGGAAGCCCAACTTTTGGAGAACATGTAGCCGTTGAATTAAGTGCTGAAAATAAAAAACAACTTTTAGTTCCTAGGGGCTTTGCACATGCTTTTGTTGTCCTCGAAGATGACACTGTGTTTGCTTATAAAGTAGATAATTATTATAGTCCTGAGTGTGATAGGGGAATTGCTTTTGATGATGAAGCTTTAGGTATTGATTGGATATTAAATAGCACAGAATTAAATCTGTCTGCTAAAGATAAAGTTCAGCCTAAATTATCTGAAACAGAAGATATCTTTGAGTATGGACTGAACTATTACACCCCAAGAGTATTTCCTCAGCAAGGTTCACAGCATGCTTAATATTTTAGTAACAGGTGCTAATGGACAACTAGGTTCAGAAATAGAAGCATTATCTAAAAACTATTCTTATAATTTTTTCTTTACAGATAAAGAAGAGTTAGATATTACAAATCAGATGAATATTAATAATTTTATTGAAGTGAACTCTATTGATATTATTGTTAATTGTGCTGCCTATACAGCAGTGGATAAGGCAGAAACAGAAGTCGAACTGGCAGATAAGATTAATCATAAAGCTGTTGAATACTTGGCTGAAATCGCTAAAGCAAGAAGTATTAAACTGATTCATATATCAACAGATTATGTTTTTGATGGAACAAACTTTAGACCTTATGTTGAGAGTGATATCACTAACCCAAATTCTATTTATGGGGAGACAAAACTTCGTGGAGAAGAAGCTTTAGTAAAAATAAACCCTTTAAATTCTCTGATTATTAGAACCTCATGGGTCTATTCTTCTTTTGGTACTAATTTTGTTAAAACAATGCTAAGGTTAGGAAAAGAGAGAAATTCTTTAGGGGTTATCTTTGATCAGGTGGGTACACCTACTTATGCTAGAGATTTAGCCAAAGTTATTTTAGATATTTTGCCACAAGTCAAAAGTACTAAAGTTGAAATATATAATTATTCTAATGAGGGTGTACTCTCTTGGTATGATTTTTCTAAAGAGATTATGCGAATGGGTAGTATAGACTGTGTGATTAGTCCTATTGAGACAAAGGATTACCCTACACCTGCTTCACGTCCTCATTATTCTTTGTTGAATAAGGCAAAGATAAAAGAAGCATTTAAAATAGAGATTCCTTTTTGGAAAGATTCTTTAGCTGAGTGTTTAAAAGTTATGCAAGAAAAAAGATAATGGAGAAGAAGATAATGAGTGATAAAAAAAGTATCTTAGTAACAGGCTGTGCAGGTTTTATAGGTTCGAACTTTGTACCTTATTTTTTAGAAAAATATAAAAACTATCATATTATTAATTTAGATTTATTGACTTATGCAGGTGATTTAGAGAATTTAAAAGAAGTAGAAAATAACCCAAACTACACTTTTATAAAAGGTAATATTTGTAATCGTGAATTAGTTGAGTATATTTTTGATAAACATGATATTCAAGGAGTGATTCACTTTGCAGCTGAATCACATGTAGATAACTCAATTAAAAATCCAGGTGTATTTATTGAAACAAATGTAACTGGAACATTTACCCTACTTGATGTTGCACAGAAATACTGGATGGAAAAACCATTTGTATCTAAAGAGGCTTATGCAATGTGTAGGTTTCATCATATATCAACTGATGAGGTTTATGGAACACTTAATGAAACTGATTTGTTTACAGAGGAGACAACTTATGCTCCAAATTCTCCATATTCTGCTTCAAAAGCATCTTCTGATATGATTGTTCGTTCTTATCAAGAAACGTATGGACTAAATACTGTTATTACCAATTGTTCTAATAATTATGGTCCAAA
>DQSS01000366.1 GCA_015663165.1 Arcobacter sp.
CTTGTATCAGCAAGCATATCTTCAAATGTTTTATTTTTAGTAGTTGTTTGTGTTGTATTATTTGTAGTTTGAGATGTAATATTTGTGTTATTTGATACTGTCATTATTTTACCTTGTATATTTAAACAGTATAGTACTATAAAATCTAAATATATAAATAATAAGTGATTATTAAAAATAAATATCTCATACCCTTAGTAAATACTACTAAAAGTAAAAATTTTTTAAAGTTATATTTACTCAAACCAGCTACAAATGTAATAGGATCACCAATGATAGGAACCCATGATAAGAGTAAACTATATGCTCCATATTTATCAAAATACTTTTGTGCTTTTTGTATACTTTGTTTTTTGATGATTTTTTTACTTTCTAGATAATTTTCACCTTTTAGCCCAAGCCAGTAGTTTACTACTGAACCCAAACTATTACCAAATGTCGCAGATACGAATAGTACTACTACATTTAATCCTAAAGTTAAATCGTATAAAAGTAAAGCCTCACTTCCAAAAGGAAGTAAAGTTGCAGAGACAAATGAACTAATTAATAGATACAAATACTCCATGAAAGATTGTTACTTCATATCTCTTCTATTTGTTACCATTACTTTCATAATAGCAGGTACCAAGAAGAAGTCAGCAAGTACAGCAACAATAATAGCAATACCAGTTAATAATCCAAAGTTAAAGATATTTGACATAGAAGCTCCCATAAATACAAAGAAACCAAAGGCAAGAACAATAGTAGTAACTACCATAGCTCGTCCTGTTGTAAGAAGTGTAAGTTTTACTGCTTTATCAACATCATTGTAAAGCAACTCATATCTTCTAAAGTTATGCATAAAGTGAACAGTATCATCAACAGCAAGTCCAATAGCAATAGCACCAATAAGCATAGTAAACATATCTAAAGGCATATCAAATATAACCATAACTGTTGTCATGATAAGTATTGGAGAGATATTTGGTATCATAGAAATAAGACCAATTTTAATATTCCCGATAAGTATAATCATCATCATAGTAATAAGAGCAAGTGCTAACACATAAGATACAGCACTACTAGACATAGCCGCTTGCATAATTCTTGCAAGTAAGTTAGAAATACCAGTAACACTTACTTCAACATTTTCATCAAAATGTACTTTTGTCAGTAAGTTTACTTCTTCAATTAAAACCATATAATGCATAGCATCCAAATATGGAAGTTTTACTGTGATTCTAGCTTGCCTAAATGCACTATCAACAAAGTCTTCTAAATCATCACTTCCTGAGTTTTCAAATAGTAATAACTCTTGGGCTATCAGATTCTTATCTTGTGGTATGATATATGCTTCTTTTTTATTTTCATTTAGAGCTTTATTTGTTTCTTTTATGATATCAACAATACTTAAAGTTTTTCCCACAAAATAATTTTCACTTTTTATTTCCATGATATCTTTTGAAAATTTATCTATAGCATTTAATATCTCTGGTTCATATAGACCATTTTCTTTTTTTGTATCAATTATAATTTCTAAAGTGACTGAACCTTTTAATTTTTCATCAACTATTTGGGTTGCCATTCTAACTGGGTGAGATTCATCAAACCATACTATAGGCTTATGAGAAAATCTAAGTTGAGAAGCCATAGAAAGTGAAACTAAAATAATAACAGTAGTTATAGCAATAATCTTTTTAGGATGAGTTACAGAAATATCAGCAATTCTTACAAGTAATTTATCCATAGTATTTTCAACTTCACAGTCATCTTTCATAACAATCTCTTTAGGCTTTATATTAAACAATGAAATAAGAGCAGGCAATAATACAAGTGTATATAATAGACCAATAAGTACTCCAGCACTAGCAAACTTTCCTAAATCAGCCACGGGAGCAAGTTCAGAAAATGAGAAAGACCAAAGTCCAGCAGCAGTTGTAAGAGAAGTCATAGAAATAGCTAAACCACTATGTCCCATAGCGTATCTTAAAGATGCTCTTTTATCTTTACTGATATTTAGCTCTTTAAAGAATATAGAAAGTAAATGTATAGATGCTCCAACTGTAACTGCTAATAAAAATGATGGAAGTATTTGTGTTACTACAGTTATAGGTGCACCAAATATAGCCATAAAAGACAAAGAAGATATAATAGTAAGAGCTACCATAATCAAAGGAAATACAACACCAGATATTCTTCTAAACATAATTGCCAAGAATATTACCATCACAAGTAATACAAGCTTTATAAACTTTTGCATATCAGAAGTCATTGATGCTTTAAGTTCTGAATTTATAACAGCAGTTCCTGATACTAATATATTAAAATCATCTGATTGATATTTTGCTACTATTTCATTTACTTTTTTAACTATTGTTGCATTTTCCATATCAGATAAAAATTCTTTTTCTTCTACAACTTCTGATTCACTTTCATCTGCAAACTCATCTTCTTCAGACTCTTCTTTTACTATAAGCTTACCATCTTTATCAAAAGATGTATAAGTTTGGGTATCTATAACAATTGTTGTAATAGTTCCAGCTTCATCTAAAATAAGGTCTTTAAACAATGGATTATTTTTTGCAAGCATTTTCTTAAACTGCAATGCTTTAGCATCTTTAGGCATATCTTCAAATAAATCATCAACGATAAGGCTATCATTAGTCCCTCTTGTATTTCTTGCATTTATCAGTGAATTTACATCTTCTATATAAGGGAGATTATCTTCTAAATCTTTATGTAGACTATTTAGTTTATGTAAAAACTTCATAGTAAATATATTTTCACTTTGTATAGCTATTAGTACTTTTTCATCTCTTCCAAATTGATTTTTAAATTTATTATATTCAAGAATTAAAGGGTCATCTTTATGAAGAAATCCTTCTGTTGATGTGTCTACTGTTAAATTCTTCATATTTGAAGCAAGTGCAATTACTATTGCAAGAACAAATAAAATAACTTTTATTCTGTTGTCATATATAAAATCTGAAATATGCTCAAATTTATGTTCTACTTTTGTTTTCCAATTCATCTATTGTCGCCTTTTTTATAATTATATGTAATAATAATCACTTAGTATTAATACAGTATTAACACACTTAATCTTTTACTTTACAATAACTTTAGAACTTATCTTTAAAGATATATCTTTTTGCAATTTTTCTTGTATTTTTATTTTTATATCTTTATAATCTTTTTTATCTAAAATATTTTGAGATTCTATTTCTATATCTATCTCTAGAAGTTTATTTTCTATATTTATATCTAGTATATTTAATACTACTCTTTCATCTTTTATTTGTAATGATTTTATACTATTAAGAGTTGTAAATATTTTATTTTTTTCAACCATATTTATAAAAGATATACTTAAAGGTATAGTTATGATACTTAATAAAACCACAGTATAAAATATACCTTTTTTTGCTCTATTAACTGGTGCATATCCTAATACTATAAAAGTAAGTGCTGCTGCTAAAGTTATACCTACAAGGTTTGTAACAAACAATAAAAAAGAGTGATATATCATAGAAAAATCACCAAATGCCATACCAATACCCGTAACACTAAGAGGTGGTACAAGAGCAACAGCTATTGCTACTCCAGCAAGTGATTTAGCAATACTTTCTTTACTTGAAGCATAAGCCCCAGCAATTCCTGAAAATATAGCTACCATAAGGTCAAGCAAATTAGGAGTAAGTCTACCTTGCATTTCTGGTGTTATTTGATGTAGTGGTATAAAACTACTATAAATATATGAGAACAATAATGCAGTAGATATACCAATAAAAAGTGTTCTTATACTTTGTGTTATCAAAAGCTTCTCAGCTCTTACAACACCCATAGACAAAGATATAATAGGAGACATTAAGGGTGCAAGTATCATAGCTCCTATAATCACAGGTGCAGAAGATGCAAAAAGACCAGTAGTTGCGAGAAGTGTACTTAGAACCATAAGTACTAAAAATACAGAAGAGAACTTTGAACCATCACGAAGAGTTACAAACAAATCTTTAAACTCATCATCGCTTGCTTTTTTAAACAATGGAAGTTTACCTTCAATAAGTATATTTGTAACCTCATCTTTTGGTAGTGAGTTTAACTTGATAGTGTCTTTTACATCTTCATTGTTTGTATCTTTTGAGATAAACTCTTGAAGCTTAGAACCAAGATGCAAGTTTATAGAATCTTTTAGAACTTCTAAATCTAAAGTTTGAGAACATAAATATTCCCCATCAAGTGTAAATTCTATAGCTTTACTTGAAGATATACTAAGCTTTGATGTTTTTATAAAGCCTAAACTTTTTGGAAGTTTTAATGTTGATATTTTTTGATAGAAAAATATAGTTATTAAATACCAAAAATAAGAAAGAAGAGAAGTAGGTGCTAAAATAAAAGCATTTAGTTTTCCATCATGCAAAGATAAAACTTCTGCAAACTTTGAGTTATCACTTATCTTTGTATGTTCTAATATTGTGATACCTGAAGCGGCTGTATTTATGACATGGTCTTTTGATGTTTTTAATACATAGCTTTTATATTTTATATTTTTAAAATTCCGCAAAAATATTTGAGTTTTTTGCCATTTTGTTTTTTCATTGAAATTTATACGATTCATTCCATGCATATCGCCAATAGTTATTTTATTGAATGCTATTAGTTCGTTACATCTTAAAAGGTCAATTTTACTTAATAGTTCTATATTTAAAGCATCTTCTAGCGCTTCATTTATATCTTTGGATATTGCATAGTTTAATATAGCATATGGACAAGTATCATTTCCTATTATTGCTATGTTTATATTTGTATTTAGATTATTATTAAAAAAAGATTTTATTTCATTGTCATCTAGATATAAAAGATATAAAGTATTGTTTATATACTCTACCTCATCACTAAAGTGTGTAGTTTCATTTTTTATATTTATTGTATCATTTAGGTATTCACTAATCTCAGATATTTTTATATCTTTGTTATTGGAATTTATTACTAATTTTATATTTGTATAATTCATATGAGATTATATCTAAAAAGTAAGTTTTATTGTAGTACCCTCATTTTGCTTAGACTCTATATTTATATCTATATGTAACAAAGAGCAAAGTCTATATACTATATGCATCCCTATTCCATGTCCATTGTCATCTTCTTTGTAGGCTCTTTCAAATATCTTTTTTGGATACTTAATACCTTTACCATTGTCTTTTATAGTAAGTGTATTGTCTATATACGATATTTGTATCTTTGCATCGTCTTTACTGTACTTACAAGCATTTGATATTATGTTGTCTATTATTCTTTTTACTGCATTTTCATTTGAGTTTACTTGTATGTTATTTGAAGTATATTCAAAGTCTATGTTACTGTACATACTTTTATAAGTATCTATACTATTACTAACAGCATTGGATAAGTCAAAGTCACTTTTCTCTATATGCTTTTCATCAAGTAAGATTTCAAGATTTGCATATAAAGATGATATATTCTTTGCTGAGTTTTCTATACGATTTATCTTTTTAAGACTATTTTCACTTGCATCCTTTTTAAGCATATTTGTATTTATAAGTATAGAAGATATAGGAGTATTTAAATCATGAATCAAATCTTTTGTAAACCTATCCATATGTGAAATAGTATCGCTCATAGGCTTCAATGATTTTCTAGCTAAAAAGTAAGATATGATAGCAAAAAATATTACTAAAAATATTTGAAGCATAATAGTAAATATTCTAATGTCTTTTAGTTCATTGTCTATAATACTTGCATCAACTTTTACCATCATTCTTTTTGAGAATACTTTTACATAGTATTTTCCTACTTTTAAAGGTAACTGTTGCTTTACTTGTCCATCGTTTATAAACTCATAACTATAGTTCTTTTGTATATATGTAAAGTTTGATTGTTTTAGTTTGAGTATATACTGGTGCATATTCATTGCATTTTTTTGTATCACAAATACTTTTTGTTGTTCAAAGTATAAATACCCTAATAAAATAACAAATATACTAACTGATACAAAAAAACTTAAAAAGATTTGTATAAATGATTTTTTCTCATAATTCTTCAAGTCTATATCCTACTGCTCTTAAATTTGTTATATTTAACCCTAGCTTTTTAAGCTTTGATATCTGTACTCTTAAAGCTGCTTCACTGCCCTCTTCTCCCTCATGTAAATGATACAATATATTTTCTTTAGTCAATACCTTAGATTTGTTTTGAAGGAATAGTTCAAATAGCTTTAGCTCACTTGGTGATAAATATATCTCTTCATCTTCTTTTACTATTATCTTTGAAGCTATATCATAAATTATATCTCCATAAGAAAGTGTATCTTTTCTGGTATTAAAAGTTTTTTTAATCTGAGTGTTTATTCTTATGATTAACTCACTACAATCAAAAGGCTTCTTTATATAGTCATCAGCCCCACATGAAAACCCATCAGATAAAGACTCGATATCAACTTTAGCAGTTAAAAAGATACAAGGTGTTTCATCCAAAGACTCTCGTAAACTCTTAAGTAACTCAAACCCATTGATAAAAGGAATATCCACATCAAAAAGATACAAAGAATACTTAGAGTCATAAGTAGATGATAACGCTTCATTGCCATCTTTCACCCAAGTAACATCAAACCCTTCATCATCAAGCAACTCCGCCAAACTCTCCC
>DQSS01000371.1 GCA_015663165.1 Arcobacter sp.
AGATGAAAAATATATTTATTAGCACGCTAGTTTTATTAACTTTAGGAGTAGGGTATTTTTATACTAAAAATACTGAACAGGACAAAAAAGAATTTCAAGTAGGTATTGTTTATTTGCTTGATCATCCTGCTATTGCACAAGGCTTAGATGGTTTTAAAAAAGGAATAGCGAAAATAGAAGCAAAGTATAATGCTAAACTTAATACAACGTATTCAAATGCATATGGTGAAATAAAAAATGTAAATTCGATATTGTCATCATTTAAAAATACTAATAAGGACATTATTATAGCTTTAACAACACCGTGTGCCCAAGTTGCAAAAAAAACAATACAAAATAAGCCTATTGTATTTGTAGGTGTTACTGACCCAGTTCAAGCTGGACTAATTGATAGTTTGGATAGTGGAAAAAATAATGTTGTAGGAACAACAAGTGTAGTACCCTATGATAAAATTTTAACTCTCTATAAAGAGTTGTACCCCAATCTAAAAAAAATAGGTATTGTGTATTCTCAACAGGAAGCAAATAGTCTAGTTATACTAGAGAGAATTAAAAATATAATCAAATCAAAAAATCTTAATTTAGAAATCGTACCTAGATCAATTATAAATACAAATGACATATATAAAGTCACTACAGCACTATCTAGCGATGTAGATAGTTTTATGATAATAAATGATAGTGCAATTGTATCAAGTATGAAGATTGTACTAAAAGTTGCGAAAGAAAACAATATGCCAGTTTTTGCTAGCGACATTGATACAGTAAAAGGTGGAGCACTGTTTACATACGGTCTTAATTATAAAGATGAAGGATTGGCTGCAAGTAAATTACTTGAAGATATTCTATTCAAAGATAGAAAACCTTCAGACATAAATATATATATAAACAACAAATCATATCTATATATTCACGATGAGTTATTAAAAAATCAAAAACTTAAAGAATCCATTAAATCAAATGCAACTATAATTAAAAGTAAGTAACAATGATTGATTTATTGATTTTAGCTATTAAAGAAACTATTCTTTATGTGCTAGTTTCATATGGAATATATGTATCATTCAAGGTATTAAAATTTCCTGATCTCTCAATTGATAATGTATTTTCTTTTGGTGCAATAGCAGGCGTATTCTTTTATACATATACTCAAAATATTTTAATTTCAACTATTATTTTAATACTTGCATCAATCATTTTGGGCGGGATAACTAGTTCACTTCATTCATATTTTAAAATCTCTAAATTATTTAGTGGCATACTTGTGTTTACTATGTTGTATAGTGTTAATTTAAAGTTTTTTCATAAACCTAATATACCAATAGATATAGATATAAATATTTTTAATGTCCTATTGATTTCTTTATTGTTTATTTTTATACTTTTCCTATTAAATAAAACATTTTTAGGTAAATTGATGATTGTATATGGAGATAATAAAAATTTATTAAAAGAGTTGTCGATAAATAAAAATTTTATTTTGTTCATAGGTTTATCTTTATCAACAACTTTGGTAACAATATCAGGGTTTTATACAGCTTTATATTTTGGTTTTGCGGATATTTCTTTAGGATTTGGTGTTTTAATTAGTGGTGTTGCAGGAATATTACTCGGTGATATAATTGGTAATAAGTTAGGACTTAAAAATGATTACCTAAATATACTAATTGGTGTGATTATTTATAATACAATATTATCAATAGTATCTTTCTATTTTTTAAATACATATATTGAGGCTTCTGATTTAAAGATGGTATCTAGTTTGATATTAATCACAATTTTATATATTAATAATAAAAACAGTAAAGACTTATTTGGAATATGAAAAAAATTACTATTAAAAATTTAAAAATTTCACATGAAGGGAAAAGCATTTTAAATGTTAATAAAATTGTTTTTTGTGAAGGATTAAATTATATTACGGGGTCAAATGGTTCAGGTAAATCAACATTATTAAAATTTGTTGCCAATGTAAATTCTAATCTTAAAATTAATTATGATTTATTTTCCTTACAAGAATTAAAAAAAAGCATTATACCTATGGTAACTCAAAACCCTATTAATAGTGTTTGTAAAGAACTTAGTTTTATGGAAAATTTAATAATTTATAAATTTTCCAAGAAAAAATCACTATTTTCATTTGTTCATCAAAAGAAATATGAGGAATATATAATAAACTTTTTAAAATGTAATAACTTATTTGACAATACTAATAAAATTTTACATAGCAGTGTCAATACATTATCTGGCGGTGAATTACAAATTTTATCAATAATTATGAGATTATTAAAAAGTGAAGAAATTTTATTGTTGGATGAGCCTACTGCTAACCTAGATATAATGAATACAAAAAAAATAATGGAATTAATTATGAAGCTAGTGGAAAAGAAGTATATTATAATAATGGTTGCACATGATGAAAAACTAATGCAGGCATATGCAGGACATCATATCAAACTATAAGCATAATGCTCCTCATAAACTAGACCATTTAGTTGAACCCTATGATTAACCTCCCATAATCCAAGCTTAGAGGTGGTGCCGATGCTATAGTTGTATTGTTACTCACTAGAATCCCTCTATTTTTAATATCATCTACTAATATGAAATCTTTCGTGAAAGTTCATTTCCTAATTATTTTAAAGATTTAAAGTTCATACGAGGATTCTATTATTTGTATCATTATGTATATATCACAAAGAAAACATCATGACAGTAGTCATAAAAAAAATGGGGCATGTTCTTATTCCCATTTTAATTTAGGCTCAACTTGTTTTATGACGCAGTCTGCTAGGTAAGAATTAATTAGGTTTTGGTACGGTATATCTATTTTCTTTGCTAACTGTCTAAAATAGCTAATGGTATCTACTTCTATATTGATAGAAATTTGATTTTTATCTAAGCTCATTTATCTTGCTTTCAATAATGCATGTAAGTTTTCTGGAG
>DQSS01000396.1 GCA_015663165.1 Arcobacter sp.
GCATCTTTTTCATCTTCTAAAAATTCTGTATATTTTTGAAAAGATTCTTCAAGAAGTCCATCACCTTTAAAAATAAATAATTTTTTAGCAATCTTATCTACAAAATATCTATCATGAGATACAAATATCAAAGCACCTTGAAAGTTTGCTAAATAGTCTTCAAGTATATTAATAGTAGGAATATCCAAGTCATTTGTAGGCTCATCCATAATCAACACATCAAATTCTTTAGTGAAAAGTAAAGCAAGAGCAAGACGATTTTTCTCACCACCACTTAAAACAGAAACATTTTTTTCTAAATATTCTCTAGGAAATAAAAAGTTTTTTAAGTATCCATAAACATGCATATTTCTACCATCACTTAAGTGTACTCTATCTCCACCATTTGGACAAAATACATGCATAATAGAACGACTTTCATCAAGCATTTCTCTTTGCTGATCAAAATATCCTACTTTAAAGTCACCTTTTTTAAAGCTTCCTGAGTCTATTTTAAGTCTTTCTAAAAATACTTTTAAAATTGTAGATTTTCCACTACCATTTGGACCAACTATTGCTATAGTATCTTTTTGCAGAATTCTAGTTGTGAAGTCTTTTATTAGAGGTTTATCTCCTAGTGTTATGCATACATCATCTAGTTCAAATAGCATTTTCTTTTTATTTTGAGTATTTCCATTGTTAAAAGATTTTTCTTCTCTTTGAATATCAAGAGCCATTTTTGCAATTCGTCCTGGGTTTGATTTAACTTGCTCTTTTAGTTTAAAGTAGTTGTCTTTTCTTAGAACATTTCTTTTTCTTCTTGCACTTACACCATGCTGCATCCAGTGTGACTCTGCTCTTAGTTTTGATACTAAGTTATCATGTTCTTTTTGCATATTTGAAAGCATTTGTTGCTTTTGTTCAAGATAATCTTTATACCCTCCATGATACTTTGTAAGATTTCCATTTTCAATTTCAATAATATTTGTTGCAACATTATCTAAAAAATATCTATCATGAGATATAAATAGTAAAGTAAATTTCTCTTTTAAAAGTATCTCTTCTAAAAATTCTACCATATATACATCAAGATGATTTGTAGGCTCATCAAGTAGTAGAATATCTGGTTTTTTAAGAATTAAACCAGCAAGTCCAACTCTTCTTTGCTCTCCACCACTTAAAAGTGATACATCTTTAAACTCATAATGTTTTAAATCAAACTCTTCTAAAACTCTTTGTACTTTGTTATCCAAATCCCAAGCACTATGATGATCTAGATATGTTATTAAATTTGCTTGCTTATTTAGTAAAGTTTCATTTTCATAATCTTCAGCTAAAAGTATAGATACTTCTTCATACTCTCTTTGTGCAGCTTTTAATTCCACAAGTTGTTCTTCAATAGCATCTCTTACTGTTTGACCATCTTTAAACTTTGGTTGCTGATCTAGCATCTCTATTTTCAAAGACTTATCTATAGCTATCTCTCCAGAATCTACTTCTATTTGCTTTGTTATTATTTTCATAATAGTTGATTTGCCTTGACCATTTTGACCAATGATAGCAACTCTTTGTTTTTCTTGTAATGTAAAGTTTACATCTTTTAAAATAACTTTAATATCAAATTGTTTATTGATTTTTTGTAGGTCGATTAGTGCCATAAGATTTATTTTCCTTGAGTATAATAAGTTGAAATAGCTTGTTTGAGATTTAGATGTGAAATATCAAAAATTAGTTTTTAAAATAATCTCTAACATACTCATATCCAGAATAAAGTGTTAATGCCACAGCCAACCATAAAAGTTCTGTAGCAAAAGGCCAATTCATAATAAGAAAGCCAATTGCTATCATTTGAATTACTGTTTTAATTTTACCTGCCATTGTAGAAGCAACATTTTTACCTTCGGATACAGCAACAACTCTAAGACCCGTTATAAAAAACTCTCTTGAAAGTATAAGGAAAACAGCAAATGCACTTGCTCTATCTAATGCAATAAGACCAATAAAACCTGCAAGCATAAGCATCTTATCTGCAAGTGGGTCAAGTATTGCTCCTAACTTTGTCATTTGATTCCATTTTCTAGCAATAAAGCCATCAAAAAAATCAGTAACAGAAGCTATAACAAAAATCAAACCAGCCATATAGTCAAACCAAGAAGGGTGCCATCCAGTAAAAATAGAATTGCTTTGGTCTATCATAAACCAAAGCATTAAAGGTGCTAATAGTATTCTAAAAGCAGCTAATATATTTGGTAAGTTGAAGTTTTGTTCTTTTGACATTATTTTTTAAATGTAGTCCCACCATCAACCATTAACGTTGATCCAGTTATCCAAGAAGCTTCATCAGAACATAAAAAATAACATGCTCCAGCTAAATCTTCAGGTTGACCCATTCTACCTAATGGAGAAAGTTCAGCTGTTTTTGCTGCTACTTCTTCATAGTTTGTAAATGCTCTAAGTGCATCAGTTTCAATTGGTCCACCAGAAACAGCATTTACTCTAATTCCTAATTCTCCAAGTTCAGTTGCTGCATATCTTACCATTGCTTCAACTGCAGCTTTATTTGTACCGTGGCCTGCATAGTTTTCAATATATACTAAGTTACCAGTACTACTCATAGATACAATAGCTCCACCATTTTTCATTCTTTTTGCAGCTTGTTGTGCTCCACAAACAAATGCATCAACAGTCGCAGTATAAATATTATCTAAACCTCTTGGTTTTAGTTTCATGAATTTGTTGTATCCACCAATAATAGCTCTTCCATAAATCATAGCATTTGATATAAAGTAATCTACGTTATCAAAGTCTTTATCAATTTCTAAAAATAATTCTTTAGCAGATACTGGCTCTAATATATTAAAAGGATAACATCTGGCTTTTATACCAAATGTAGATTCTAAATCAACTACAATTTCTTTAGCCATCTCTTCATTTGAATTGTAAGTAAAAGCAATATTAATACCTTCTTTAGCAAATCTATAAGCTGTTGCTTTACCGATACCTTTTGTTGCCCCTGTAATTACTAATAATTTATTACTCATTATTTAATCCCTATAATATAATATACTTCTTTGTTTGGAATAGTTTCTAAGCTTACGTTATACTTATTACTCCACTTTTTAACTGCTTCATGAAATTCATCTTTTAAAGCTTGGTTATCAATATTTTCTGATTTTATTTTAAAATATTTTGTATTGTTTGACATTGCAATATAAGCATTCATATGTTTTAAATTGTCATTTAGACTTATTAAATGTTTTGCAAATTTTTCAAAACCTTTTGTATTTTTAATAGCATCTTCTACTTGTGTTAAAGAAGAAGTATTTGATGTGTATCCTAATTGTGATAATATCATTTCATTAGATATTTCTAAGTGCATTATTATTCCTTGTATAATTTGTCTTATTTTATCCAATTAAAACTAAAAAATGGTATAATCACAAAAATTTAAAGGTCAAATACTATGGATGTAATCTCACTATTTCAAAAACTATTACAATTTAAATCAATCACACCTTCAGATGCAGGCTCATTTGAATTTATAACACAATACCTAGGAGATTCTTGGGAATGTATAGAATTAGACATAGAAGATACAAAAAATAGATTTTATTATAAAAAATTCAATGATAATGAGGAACATCTTTGTTTTGCTGGTCATGTTGATGTTGTACCTGCAGGTGATGGTTGGAGTGTTAATCCTTTTAAAGCTGATATTGTTGATGGTATTATAACTGCTAGAGGAACTCAAGATATGAAAAGTGGAGTTGCTGCTTTTCTTTATGCTTGTAAACATGCAAAAGATTTCAATGGTACATTATCCATCCTTCTTACAAGTGATGAAGAAGGTGATGCTACATACGGAACTGTAAAAATGCTTGAATATTTAAAAGATATAAACTTTTTACCTACAAGTGCAATAGTCGCTGAACCTACTTGTGAAGAAGTGTTTGGTGATGCTATTAAAGTAGGAAGAAGGGGAAGTATAAATGGATACCTTGAAATACAAGGTAAACAAGGACATGCAGCATATCCAGAAAAAGCAATAAATCCTATACATCAAATATCATCAATTTTACCAGATGTTGCAGGTATAAATTTAGATAATGGGGATGATTATTTCTCACCTAGTCAATTTGTTATTACAGATATAAGATCAGGAATGGAAGTTACAAATGTTACACCAAACAAACTAAATATGATGTTTAATATAAGAAATTCTACTAAAACAAATCAAGAAGATATTAAAAAATTTATAGAAGAGAAGTTTAAAAATGTAGAGTATACTTTAAAACTCACACAAGGTTCATATCCCTTTATGACTGATAGTTCTTGTAAAATTGTTCAAGAGATAACAAAGTCTATAAAAAAGGTTGTAAATGTAGATACAAAATATAGTACAGCTGGTGGTACAAGTGATGCAAGATTTTTTGGACAGTTTAAAATACAAACAGTTGAGTTTGGTGTAATAAATGACACCATTCATAGTATAAATGAAAGAACTAGTATCAAAGAAGTAGAAAACCTAACAGAAATATTTGATGATATTATTAATAGATTATAACCTATAAAAGGATAATAACAGATATTTTAGTTATAATTATAAATGCTAAATAATTTTCATGAAAAAGTTCTAAAAACATCTTCAATACTTTATATTGAAGAAAATCATCTTTTTAATAAAAATGTTACAAAAGCATTACAGCTTAAGTCTGACACTATCTTTTCGGTATCTAGTATAAAAGATGCAGTAGAGATTTACAATAACAATCCAATAGACATCATAATTTCAGATATAACTTTTAAAAACGAAAATGGTCTTAAATTTTTAAGAACATTAAGAAAAACAAATAAATATATCCCTATCATAATAATCTCTGCACAAAAAGAAACAGCAATACTTTTAGAAGCCATGAAGCTAAACTTAATAGATTACATTTTAAAGCCTATAGATTTAGGACTGTTAAGATCTGCCCTTGTAAGAGCGGGTTTATATATTTGGGAATCTGGAAGATATGAGATTAGGTTTCCTAATAATATTATTTATAATATCAGACAGAAATCTTTAATGCAAAATGAAGAAGAGATAAGTTTGACATTTTACGAACTAAGAATGTTAGATGTTCTAATCTATAATAAACAATATATTTTAAATAAAGAAGAATTAAAAGATTTAGTTTGGGAAAATTCGTACGATGTATCAGATACAGCTTTTAAATCTTTAATAAATAGATTAAGAACAAAAATAGGAAAAACATCTCTTAAAAATGTAGCAAGTACAGGTTATATATTAAATATAAAAGATGTATAAATATATCTTTTTAATACTAATTACTTTAGCTCAAAGTTCTTTAGGTATTTCAAACTTTTCAGATGAAACTATATCAAATATCAAAAATACATACGGTCCAAAGTCTCTTAAAAGATTAGCTTCTTGGGATAATATGATAACAAAAGCTAAAAAAGCTAAAACAGTTAAAAAACTAAAGTATGTAAATGATTACTTTAATAATATAAAATATATAAGAGATATAAAGCACTGGAATCAAAATGACTATTGGGCAACACCTTTGGAGTTTTTCGGAACTGCTGGTGGGGATTGTGAAGACTATGCAATTGCTAAGTATTTTACACTTTTAAAAGTTGGAATTCCCGAAGAAAAATTACGAATAGCATATGTAAAACTTTTGAAAAAAAAAACAAAGTATGAGGAAGCTCATATGGTTCTTACTTATTATCATAAGGTAAATGCGACACCTATTGTACTTGATAATGTAAACAAAAGATTAAAGTTAGCATCAAAAAGAAAAGATTTAAAGCTTATATACAGTTTCAATGCAAATGGTTTGTATAAAGCTAAAAATAAGGGTAGAAGCAAAAAAGTTGGAAGCAACAAATTAATTAAGTGGAAAACACTTATAAATAAGATTTAAGGAAAAAATATGTCACTATCAAAACAGTTATATCTAATCATAACATTTACTTTTTTATTGATTTTTACAGGAAATACTATAATTTCTATACAAAATACTAAATTGTATCTAGAACAGGAATCAACTTCAAAAGCACAAGATACAGCAACATCTTTAGGAATGATGTTAAAGTCTCTAATCTCAAATAAAAAAGACCCTGAAATAGCATCAACTATAAATGCAATATCAGATAGTGGTTTTTATTCTAGTATTAGGCTTGAAGATCATTTGTATACTTTTACAGATAAAGAACTACTAGAGCAAATTGATAATTTAAAAGATTTCAATTGGAAAATTGACAAGGTAATCATAGATAAAGAATATGGAGAAATAATACTAAATGAAGATGATAACTTATTAGATGAATTACTAGATGAAAGTAATGAAGAACTTAAAAGTAATAATCTAAAAGATAATTCATATACCTTTGTACCAACAAATAAATTTAAAAATAATTCATATTTAAAAATAGATTTTAAAGCTACAAATAATTATGAGTCATTAGATATGAGTGTTAAACTGAAATTATCTAATGTATTAGTAAATAGTACAAGAGCTATTAAATTTGATGATGTTCCTCAATGGTTTATTGATTTTATTCCTATATCTTTAGAAGAACAAAAAAGCACTATAAATGATGGCTGGAAGACAGCTGCTGTTATTTATGTCAAAGCAAATCCTGGTGTTGCATATCTAAAACTATATACACAAGTAAAAGATGAATTGCTTTATGCAATTATTGCATTTTTGATTTCAATTATATTGTTAAGTATTACTTTAAAGTTAGTTTTAAAACCATTAAAAGAGATAGAACTGCTTGCAAACAAAATCTCTCAGGGTTCATATGATACCGTTATAGAACTACCTTGGACAAAAGAATTAAAAAGTGTATCTATTGCAATGAATATTATGTCAAGTAAGATTAAAAACATTATTAGTAAATTAAATAATAATATTAAAGAAATTAGTACTGAAATAACAAAAGATCCATTAACTAAACTTCATAATAAACAATCGTTTGAAGATGATTTGAAGAATTGTTTTATGAATAAAAAAGATGGATATATGTTCTTGATTCAAATATCAAAGCTAGGAGATTTTGCACAAGTAAATGGTAGAAATAGTGTAAATGACTTTTTAATAGAATTTTCAAATATATTAAAAAATACAAATAATGCGACAGCATATAGATTTTATGGTTCCGAATTTGCAATGATTGTACACGAATCTGAATTATCAAAAATAAAAGATATAACAAAAAATTTAAAAGAAAAGTTTGAACTTCTGTCTATAAAAGTAAAAAAAGATGATGTTGCAAATATTGGTGTTGTTTTATTTTCTAAACTAGACACTTTAGGCGCAGTTCTTTCAGGTGTTAGTGAAGCATATGAAATGGCAAAACAAATAGGACCAAATGAATCATATATAAAAGAAGTAAATAACGATGGAAGGGGGATGCTGGAGTGGAAAAATCTAGTATTTGATATAATTGCCAGAGAAAATATAAATATTGATTATATAGGTGATATTATTTGTAATACAACAAATAAATTACTTATGCAAGAAGCATTTTCAAGTATGAAAGATAAAAAGAATGAAAATATACCAATTGGTATATTTCTTTCAGTTGCTCAAGCAAACAATAAAGTAATAGAATTTGATATGATTATTGTAAAAAAAGTAATTGAATATATTAAAGATAAGAATATAAAAACTCAAATACTAATTAACTTATCAATGGATTCAATTCAAGATGTTATTTTCCTTTCATGGTTAAAAAATATAATTAAAGAAAATCATCAAATTGCAAATCAATTAGTTTTTGCACTAACGGCACATAGTATTTCACATTTTATTAATGAATTTGAATCTTTTGTTAGGTTTGCAAAAGAACAAAACTCACAAACTATGATTAAAAGATTTGATGTGAAGTTTATAGAAATCGATAATCTTAAAAAGTTAAAACCAAACTCTATAAGACTTTCAAGAGATTATACTTCTTGTATATGTGATGATGTGAATAAAAAATCATTAGTAGATTCGATTTGCCAGATATCAGAACTTGTTAATATTGATGTGTATGCTGAAAATGTACAAGATGATAGAGACTTTAACGTGATGAGAACTTTAGATATAAATGGTGCAAGTAGATGTTAAATAAAACTATTTGCTTACTTGTAATATAATAAAGGAATAACGATGATTAAAAATAAACTTAGCGTACTTCTGGTACTTATACTATTTACTATTAATCTATTTGCAGATAGACTAGCTGATATTGAAAAAGCTGGTGTATTAAAAGCTGGTGTTAAAGTTGACTTTGAACCTTTTGGCTTTAAAAGTAGAAAAGGTAAAATTATTGGTTTTGATATCGATATGATGGAAGAAATTGCAAGAAATATGGGAGTTAGGCTAGAGCTTATACCTGTAACATCAGAAAACAGAATTCAATTTATACTTGACAATAAAGTTGATGTAGTTGCTGCATCTATGACGCATAGAATAAAAATAGATATAGATATCGATTTTACTATTACATATTTTTATGATGGTCAATCTATATTGGCTAATAGAACAATAAAAGCTAGAAGTTATAAAGACTTTGAAGATAAAAAAGTTGGTGCTCAATTAGGTTCATCAAGTGGTAAAGTTTTTGAAGTTATTCAGCCCTTGGCAACGATGGTTTACAAAAAAGATTTTTCTATTTTAGTTGAAGACTTAAAAAGTGGAAAAATAGATGCTATTACCTCAGATTATGGTTTTTTACGAAATATTGCCAAGAAAAGTAAAGGTAAATTAAAAATGGTTGGTAAAAAATTTACCGTTGAACCATATGGTATAGGATTGCCAGAAAATGAATCAAACTTAAGAGATGCATTAAATATAGCAATTCAAAAATCAGTAAAAACAAAAAAATATAAAAAAATATATAAAAAATGGTTCAGATCAAACCCAATAAAAAGTCCAACTCTTTGGCCATAATTTTATGTTCTTAAAATAAATAAAGAAATATTTAAACTTAAATATTTCTTTATTTTCTACTTCAAAAAGCTTCAAATATTACATTCAAACTACATATCATTTACAATATAATTACATTTTAAAATTCATTCAAAACTCCCTATATTTTAATTCTAAATAAGGTTTTCATTTACTATACTTTGCAAAAAGGAATAGAGATGAAAAATAAATTTATATATCTATTGTTAGTTTTTTTTATTTGTTTAAATAATCTAGATGCAAATAAATTAGATGATATAAAAAAGTCAGGTGTATTATATGTAGGAATTGAAAATGAATTTGCACCTTTTAATTTTCTAAGTAGAAAAGGGAATAGAATTGGATTTGATATTGATATTATTAATTATGTTGCAAATAACCTAGGTGTTAAAATAAAATTTACAACTATGCCATTTTCAAAACTTATTCCATCTGTTAGAGATGGTAAAATTGATGTTGCAATAGCTGCTATACTGCATAAACAATCTAGAGAAGAAAATGTTGATTTTAGTATTACATATATGTATGATGGTCAATCAATTATGTCGAAAAAATCATCTACTTATAAGAACTATAAAAGTTTTGAAGGTAAAACAGTGGGCGCAATAATAGGCCATACTAGTGGTAAAGTTTTTGAAGCTATATCACCTTTATCAAATGTTGTTTATTTCAATAATTTATTGGAGATTAAAGAAGCTTTACTTCATGGTGTGATAGATGCAGCAACTTCAGATGAAACGGCACTTTCTTATATTGTAAAAAAATATGAGACTAAACTGGCAATGGTTGGATCAAAATTTACAGTTCAACCTTATGGAATTGTTCTTTCTCAAAATGAATCTGATTTTAGAGATGCTGTAAATTTTTCAATTCAAAAACTTGTAAAAGAAAAAAAATATGATAAAATTTATAAAAAATGGTTTCATAGAAAACCAATAAAAAGACCAGTTCTTTGGCCATAGTTTTGATAAATAGTTAATAAAATATTATTGATTAACTATTTATCATATATACCCGTATTTTAAGTACATATAGAAGCTTATTTTTAAATTTAAAACTCATGAATTTTTACGAATAATTCAAATTAAGTTATCCACTCATTAAATGAATCCAGAAAGAAACTTTTTTTCTATATAATATATTAATATATTTTAATGTAGGAGTTAAAAGAATGGGAACAATAGTAATAATAAATGCAGACGGTACAAGTATCGAGCTTAGCGCTCAAGAATTAGAAGCTTATGACTTAAAACCTGGACAAGTGCTAACGCTTGATGGTGTTGAAATTTCATTGTCTGATCTAAAAAAAGAGATAGAAGAAACAGAACTAGCTTCATTAGAAAAAAAACTTAAAGAAAAAAGTTTATCTACTATACTTGATAGTAAAGAAGAAGATGATGAAGTTACTATCTTAAATGTTGATGGAGAAGAAATATTATTTGATGGGGAAGGTATTGATGCTGCTGCAGGTGCAGAGGAATATCTTGAAGCTTTTGCGGAAGCTTATATTCCTGAAGAAGTTGAAGAGGATAAAACTGACGAAGAAGAGGAAGAAGAAAATGATACAAATGATACAAATGATACAAATGATACAAAGAATAATCAAGCAATTACACAAGCAAACAATACTAATAATACAAATTCAACTGAGTCTACAATTCAGACAAGTCCTACAGCTACTACAAAAACAACAACTCCTACAGAACAAATTACACCAGAAGAAATAATTTTA
>DQSS01000356.1 GCA_015663165.1 Arcobacter sp.
TAAAATTGATTTTTATGGAAAGAAATTGGTATTTAGCTTATGTAGATGAAACACAGAAATGTAAATTTGGTCGTATAAGTTTTATGGATAAAATTGAATATGCAACAAAGAAAGAAGTTTTTCACTTATCGAGTGTAACGTTGCATTTAAAATTCTTACAAAATATTCAAAACTCAATGACTCTCTATAGTTCTATACCCAAAACTGCTCGCCTTAAAGCCGTAGGTAATGCAGTAAAGTACTTTAATAAAGATATGAAACCTTTCTTTCGTACTCAAAAATTTGAAAAAACTTTAGATAATGGTGACATACTTTTTACAGTAGAGTACACTCAAGAGTTAGAAATTTTACCATTTATTCAAAAATGGATACCCAATATTATTGTACTTGAACCTATTAGTTTGAAAAATAAATTGGAAGAACATCTTCATCTTCTGATAAATAGACTAAATTAGACATTTTCTGACCACTTCAATAGATATACTATTAAAATATAATTTATTATATTTATAAATGTATTGTAAATATAAAATTAATGTTAAGTTTAAGTAATAAGGTGTTTATACAATCAATAAATGTGTAAAATTATATATCTATCAACCTATATTATATATAATTGATACATAAAGTACAGTGTTAGTCTATGGGGGATAACAAATTACATGAAAATAAAAACATATTCAAAAAATAAAAATATTAAAGAAATAAAACTAGATAAAGCAATTCAAAATTTCTTAGAACGAAATAGTTATGAGCAATATGATATAGAAAAAGTTGATATTGAAAATAATAAAGATATTGATTTTATAAAAATTTCACATATTTCTTATGATAGAAATAAATCTGATACGGACTTGAATCTTATTGATTTTCAACAGTTATTGAGTGCTATCGCTTCAAAGTCAAAAAAGTTTGTTTATCTTATTGAAAGCTCTATTGATGGTATTGATTTGTATATAGGTACATCAAAAGAATCTAATAGTGCTAACTTTTTAAAAGATACATTTGAAGGTATCTATTCAGGTTCTACTCTTGATAGTGATGAAAATAGTCAACCAAACTTTTCACAAGAGATGAAGCACTCAAAAGCCATGCTTGGTATTCCTGCCCTTAAAAGAGATTCAGATAAAGAATATAAACAATCCTTAGAAAAAGTCTTATTTCCAATGCAAGGAAAAATTTTTCGTATAGTGTTGGTAGCTGAAAGTTATGACTTGGGTACTATTCAAGAGATTATTTCAAATTATCAAACGATTGGTAGTGAATTGCATAGATTTGTTAAGCAGAGTAGAAATGAACAAGAAAGTTATGCTGACTCTCAAGGTATAACTTTAACAGAAGGCTCTAGTTATTCAGACACTACATCTAAAGCCGAGAGTGATAAAACTAATGATAGCAAGATTGGAACTACTGTATCTGTTGGATTAGGTGCTATAATAGGAAGTTTATTTGGTCCAGCAGGAACAGCAATTGGTGCTAGTGCAGGTGGTATGATAGGTGGTAATTTTTTCTCAGCTACTAAAACAGATTCAACTTCTCGAACAAACTCAACAAACAAAAGTAAAAGTACAAATCAAAACAGTACAAAAACAGATACAGTGGGTATAACCTTTGATGAAATCAATAAATCAGCAGAGTATTGTGAAAAGCTTATAGATTCTTATATAGAGAGATTTCAAAAAGGTTTAAATCATGGAATGTGGAACTCTTCTCTTTATATTCAAGCAGAAGATAAAACAGTGCTTTCTGAATTAGAACATACGCTAAAAAGTGTTTATAGTGGTGATGAGTCTTACCATGAGACCATTCGTTTTAGTGAAAATTTAGAAATAAATGAAGATATTGATATTGGGAAATTACCAATGCTATATTTTGATAAGAGTCTTAAGCATCCTATTCATTCATCATTTACTGGTTTTTCATCTGCCATTAACACAGAGGAGCTTTCTATTTTAGCTTCACTTCCAAGTAACGATATAGAGGGTATAAGTGTTTCTAAAGTTTCCAGTTTTGGTCTCTCTCAATCAAAAAATATTAATACTGATGCATCTATGGAAATTGGTTTTGTACTAAATAAGAAAAAGCCTACAAATCAAAGGTTTAGACTATCAATGGAGGCTTTAAACTCTCATATTTTTGTTTCAGGTATTACAGGTAGTGGTAAGTCCAATACTATAAAATTGATTTTAAATGAATTACAATCAGAGAAAGCAAAAAAGTCAGATACAGATGTTCCTTTTTTAGTGATAGAACCTGCGAAGTCAGAGTATAAACATCTGTTAAGTACTATTGCTGAACTACAAGTTTTTAGACCTGGGGCAAAAAATGATATTTTTAGATTTAACCCTTTTGTATTTGAACATAGTAGAAAAAACTCTAGTGTTACTTTGACTAAGCATGTAGATATGTTAAAGACAACTTTTTCTTCAGCTTTTCCTATGTATGGACCAATGCCTTATATTTTAGAAGATGCTATTCATAAAATATATGAAGATAAAGGTTGGAATTTTGATACTGAAGATAATCCATCCTTTACAGATTCAAGTGAAGCTGATAGTGAACGAAAATCATTACTCTTTCCAAATATGAAAGATTTAAAAGAGAAGATAGAGAGTGTGGTAGATAGTGCTGGGTATGCAGGTGAATTAGACAGTAATATAAAAGCAGCTCTAAAAACAAGAATTAATAACTTGACTATGGGAGTAAAAGGAAGAATTTTTAATTCACGACATACTTTTGACTCAAAAATTCTTTTTGAGAAGCCAACAGTTATAGAGTTGTCAAATATAGTAGATGATGAAGAAAAAGCATTTCTAATGGGGCTATTACTCAATAAACTTTACCAATATAGAGAAGAGAAAGGTTCTTTTGACACACTGCAACACATTACTGTTATAGAAGAGGCACATAGGCTTTTACCCAATATATCATTTGATAAAAGTGGAGAGGAAGCGAGTTCCAAAGCAAAATCAGTTGAGACCTTTACCAATATACTCTCTGAGATTAGAGCGTATGGAGAGGGAATTATTATCGCTGACCAAATTGCTTCAAAGCTTCACCCTGATGTTATTAAAAATACAAATATAAAAATTATCCAAAGAACAATGGATAGAGAAGACAGAGAACTAGTAGGTCACTCTATAAACTTAAGTGATGACCAAATTTTAGATATAGCAGAGCTAAAAGCAGGTGAGGCAATTGTACATAATAGAGATGTTCATCAAGCTTTTATGGTCAAAATAGATGAAAATAAAAACAGTAAAATAGCTGACGATAAATTAAAAAAATTCAATAAAAACTTCCTAGAAAAACATAGTGATTATAAATATGAAACTCTTTTAGAAAAAAGATTTCTTCTTTCACAAGAAGAACGATTGGTTCTTTCAGATATCAATTCTGAAACTTTAAAATTATCTATGTTAAAACTAATAAATTCTATATTTTTTGATGAAAAAAAGATAGAAGAGAATTGGAAAAGTTTTAGAGCTAATATTAGAAATGTTAGCAATGACAATATCTATTTTTATCTTGCTATAAATGCTTTTAATGAGTTGGGCTATATATCAAATATGCAATATTATAATAGTGTTGATTCTTATTTGAATATATATGAAAGTTTTTTAACCTTGATACATTCATTTATTAATCAAAGTGATATAGAAGAGTCAATTATAGATTTTAAAAAAGCTTGTCAACATAAAAATATAAAAGAGATTTTTCCTTCTATGAAAAATTACTCTTATGCTTCTATTGATTACACTCTTATTCTTTTAGAAAATATGACAGCTGAGGAAGAGATATATAACTTCGTTAATATTACTATGCAAGAAGATATAGGGTTAAATAGTAGGTTTGATAAAATTTTAAATAAAATATTTAAAATCACATCACCTGAACTTAGACACTCTTTAGGAGCTATACGAACAGGAAAAAAAGAGATAGATTTTACAAAAATTATACAAGAGGGGTTTTAGATGTTAGAAGTTGCTACTACTTTGTTAAAAGAGGTAAGTAAAGAGAAAATGAATGCTACACCTTTTAGTGAGATTAACAAAAAGATGTCACCTAGTGAAGTTTTGTCAAAAAGTGAAAAAAATGGAATTTCTGGAGATAGAGAAGAAGTTTTTGAGATAAAAAAAGAGGTTGACGGGAAAGCAGAAATAGAGGAAAAGTCAGATTATTCGAAAGAAGTTAATGGTAGGATAAGAACTCTCAAAGAGTTAGAAGTATATCAAGATGAAGGGCTAGAAGAGAGTACAGTAAATGATAGAACAGTATTGAAAGACAATAATATAAACCCAGATTTAATAGATGCAAAGGGTAGAACAAATCTTGAAAGAATGGAAAGAGGGTTAGCTCCTTTAGATGAAAATGGAAGACCTTATAATCTACATCATATAGGTCAAAATAGTGATTCTCCATTGGCTGAATTAAGAGATGATGTTCATAAATCTAAAGATGGTATATTGCATGATAAAAGTAAACCAAGTGAAGTTCATGGTTCTAACAGTAGTGTAAACTGGGATAAAGAGAGATGTGCCCATTGGAAAGCAAGAGCTGAAGAAATAAAAGTAGAAAGAGGAACAGATGTATAATAATATAAAAAATATGAAATTAAATTTAGAGACTACAGAGTCGGCAAGTCAAACAGATATTGAGTTGTTTGAAAAAGAACTTTCTTTTAAATTAGGAGAAGAGTATAAAAACTTTTTAATAGAGTTTGGGACACTAGAAGTTGGGTATCTTGAGTTTTATGGTTTTTTTAAAGATAACCTTTCTCTTCCTAGTGCAATTTATGCAACAAAGTATATGAGAGAAACAATAGATGATTTTGATAAAAAATTAGTTGTTTTTTATGAATCAGGTGATGGTTCATATTATAGTGTTGATAGTAGTGACTATGTATATCATTGTACTTATAACAGATGTACTAACTGCAATATGAAATTTAAAGAGTTTATTTTTAGTAAATTAAAGGAAATATAATTTATGGGTAGAAGAATAAGAAATAAAAAAAACAAGATAAAAAAGAAAGATAAAGTATTAGTAGCTAAAAAGAATATCGAGCTGATAGAAACAGGAAACATCAAGAAAGAAAGTGTCCAAATTGATAAAAAAATCACAATAGATAAACTAGAAAACAAAATAGAAAATTTATTAAAATATTTTGATAAATATCCAAATGAAAAAAGTACCAATGATATTAAGAAGATAACAAAAGATTTAAATAACCAAGAGTATAAAATAGCAGTAGTAGCAAACATGAGTTCAGGTAAATCTACCTTTATTAATGCTCTTTTTGGAAAAGAAGTGTTACCTGCTTTTAACCATGCTACTACAGATTCTGCTACTTTTGTATATTCTGAACCAAATGTTGAGAAAAGAGCCATAATTTATTTTAATGATGGAAAGAAAGAAGTTGAGATAAAAGACGATTTGGAAAAAGAGATTAAACAGTATGCACAAAAAGATGAAGAGTGTAAAGACGATAAGTATAAAAATGTTGAGAAAATAGAACTTTTCTATCCGTTTAAAAATCTTCAAACATCATCAAGTAAAGATTTTAAAATTACATTTATAGATACTCCTGGACCAAACAGTACGGGCGATGGTTATAAACAAAAGCATAAAGACCAAACTAGAAGTGTTCTAAATGAGGTTGATTTGGCTCTGTTTATGTTTGACTATACTCAACTGGATGCAAATTTGGAGAGTGATGAACAAGGTCTTTGGAATACTATAAAAAAACGACATGATAAAGATAAAAACTTTGATGTTTATTTTATACTGAATAAGATTGATTGTGCTCTTGAGGATAATTTCAAAGAAGTAGAGGATGCGAATGAAGCAAAGAAACAGTGGTTTGTCCATGAAAATTTAGCAATTGAAAAATTAAAAAAAGCAGGGATAAAACATGAAATAGATAATCCAAAAATATATCCTATATCCTCAATGTATCAGCTCTTGCATAGAAATGATATTAAATGGAAGAGTCCTCTAAAAGCATTTAAAGAGAACTTTACAGACTTATTTGGAGATATGAAAGGGGAAGAAAAATTTATAGAATATATAGGAATTTCTAAACTTGAAAAAGATATAAATAGTTATATTGATAGTAGTGTGAAAGGTAAGATATTAAAGAAGATAAGTTCTCAGCTTTATAGCATGGAAAATGATGAAAGTGAAAAATTAGAAACAATAATTCAAATATTAGAAAAACCTAAAGAAGAAGCTGAAGAAAACCTCCAAAAAGCAGAAAATTTTTTAATGGGTAGAGCAAAAGAAATGCAAAAAGAGATGAAAGTAAAATCTTCTCAAATAGAAAAAAAATATATTAATAAGATAGAAATGGTAATTGATAGTGCTATTGAATCTGAACTGACTGGTAATATAGATTATATGTCAAAACAAACCATAGCATTTGCACAAGCTTATGCTTTAGATGGAAATATTAGGTTGGCGACTAAAAAATCTAAAATAAATGCTTCAAAAATAAATTTAGAAGATAAAAAAGTTAAAATAGACGTTAGAGCAAAGATTGATGAACAAGTTGTTATGAAAGAGATGCAAAAATTTATGCAAACAGTTTTTGAAGATTATAAAAGAAATTATTTAGATTCAAAAAGTGATATTAAAGAAGAATATTTTGAATTTGAAAGAACATCTACTCAGTTAATCAAAAAGTATCAAACTGAACTTCAAGAAAAATTAGAAAATTCATTAAATGTTAAAATAGAAAAAATTGTAATAAAAGATATAGCTTATAACTCTATTTTAAATATTGATATAGAGGTTCCAAATAGTGTGTTAGATTATCAATTTGATGAACATCAAGAAACAGAAAGAAAATCAAGACAAATAGAACGAAGTAACTGGAATCCATTTAAATGGTTTGGAGATAAATATGTTACTGAATATTATGATTCTTCTAAAACAGTAACAACACATACTTTTAGTATATCTCCTAAAGAATTAAAAAAATCTATTGAGAACAATATGGAAGAGAGTATCTCTAAATTTTCAAATATAGAAAAAGAGAATCATAAAAAATCAATTAAAGCCTATCATGAAAATAATTCTGGAATGTTTCAAGAGTTTAGACATAATAAAATTAGAGAGATGGAGAAACTTAAGGAGGAGATTCAATCTAGTAAAGATAGTTTAGGAACAGTAAAAGCTCAATATAATGAGTTTCAAGATGTAAAGAAAGGAGGTAAATAATGCTACCAATAATAGCAGGATTATCATTGGGAACAGTTAGTTTAGTGGGAGGAGCAATTTTAGTAGCAACAGGAATAGGAACAGTCTATTACTTATCAAACTCAAAAAGTAAAGAAAAAGAAAAATCTATTAATAAACTTTTATCAGATGAAGATAGATATAATGGAGATAAATCAATTATAGAAGATGCTATTAACGAAAAAGATTGGGAAACATTAGAAGATATGCTAGAGTCAAGTACATCTGATTTTCCAGATTTAATAAATATGATAAATAATGCTCTAAAAAATAGATAATGTATAAAAAAGAGATAAATATAGCAGTTGTAGCAAACATGAGTGCAGGGAAATCTACATTTATAAATGCTATGTTTGGTGATGATATTTTACCTTCATCTAGCCAAGCTACAACGGATTGTCCTATTTATATTTATTCTGATAATGAAGCAGAAAATAATATGGCAATTATTGACTTTAATGATAACAGAGAGAGTAGAGGATTATCACAAAATACTCTCAAAAAAGAGTTAAAAGAATATGCTAAAAAAGATTCTTTGGTTAAAGATACGAAATATAAAAATGTTAAGAAGATAGATTTATATTGGAGATTTCACTCTTTTGTAAATAAAAGTAAAAGTAGTGATTATTATGTTGTTGTTGATACCCCTGGACCAAATAATTCAGATGAGTTTGGAGAACAGCATTTTTTGACTACTCAAAGTATTGTATTGGGACATGCCTCAAAAGTTATATATCTTTTAGACTATAAACAAATTGATGCTAATTTGGAAGTAACTCAAAATAACTTATGGGGATGGATAGAGAAGCGAAAAAAAATAGATAGTAAATTTGAAGTTTTGTTTGTTATTAATAAAATTGATGAAGCTCTTTATGACAATGAAAAAATTCAAGATGTTCTCAATGCTAAAAATGAAAAAGAATATATACTTAAAGTAAAGAAAAATTGGTTTTTTCATGAAAAAAAAGCTATAGATAAAGTTGAAAACTTAGCAAAAAAAATAGGCTTTATAAATCCAATTGTCATGACAATATCAGCTGAATATCTTAAGCTCGAAAGAATAAAAAAATTATCCTTTTATGATGTACGAAAACTAAAAGATTTCAAAGAACAGTTTAAAAATATTTTTGCTGATAGTTGGAGAGAAGAATATCACAGATATATTGGTTCTGATATAGAGATATTTAATTTCTCAAAAAACAAAAAAACAAAGGCACGAAATGAAAAATCTGCTTATTCTATATAACCCATACTACAATCAAGAGATGATAGAAGACCATATTCGTATTTTAAACAAAGTAAATACACCAACTAATGCAAGAGTTGCATTTGGAAAGATACGCTCTAAAATGAGAGACTATGATAATTCTGGACAAGAGGTTTTAGATGACATATTTAGCTCTGTTGATTCAGAGAATCCTATGCAACTCTTTCTTACAGACTTTTCAAGTATGTATGTTTGTTATGTTGAAAAAGTAAGTAAAGAACTAGATGGAGTCGAAGCACCTGCTTATTATGAAGAGTTAGATGTAGAGAGTTGGTTTATTATTTCAGATATTAGAGAGATTATACGCAATGATTTTGAGTATGTACGAGAACAAGTATTGGTACAGTTTACAACACCTACTTATAAAAATCATACTTATAGACTTTATGGTAATAGATATGATTACCCTTTGGTTGTAGAGCAAAAAAATACTATAAACTATTTTGAAAACTTTTTAGAAGGAGAGAGGAACTTTACACGAGTTTTTAAAAGTAATAAATACTCTTTGATACAGCAGGATTTGATACATTATATTTTTGGTAAAGAGTTACTGTATGAAATGCACCCCGATTCTTTAGAATCATTGATAAGTGCAGAAGTACAATATGCTGAACATAAAGAGAATGCTACTTATGACTTTTCAACAATTGTGATACTCTACTCTAAAGTATTTGAAAATGAAAGTTACTACTTTTTAAGAGAACTTTTTAGGAATTTAATGGTTTATGATTGTGACCTTGAAAATATTGACTATCAGGTACAAGGACATAACTATACTCTTTATGACTACTTAAATCGTAAACCAAACATTGGAACCAATAAATATTTGCTTAGTAATTATAAGATTTCTACTGCTTATAAAGAGTGTTATAACGACTATCGTAAATATGCCAAACTATTGAATCTTTTAAAGTTTGATTTGAAAGATGCCATTAACAATGTTCAGAAGATTAGAAATGAAGCAGCTCATGGAAGCTCTACTTCTAAACAAGAGTGTGAAGTTGTTAGAAATATAATATTGGGTATTGGTGAGATGGGGATTGTTAGTCGTATTTTGAATGTAAAGAGGCTTGTATGATGTTCTTTATATACGTAACAGAAAAATTTCTTAAGATGCAATAGAGAAAATAGAGTGATGGCATAAAGAGGTTTATTTGAAAAATCTTATGAAATCGTTTGCTTAAGTAATAATAACCATACCAAAAACAACTTTTAGCTATAATCACGCAATTTTTATATTTACCATAATATACCTTAGGAAAAAACAGTGATTACACTAAAAGA
>DQSS01000149.1 GCA_015663165.1 Arcobacter sp.
ACACTCTCTTTGTCTATAAACCTTTTAGCCACAAGCGAAACAACACTCGTCACAGTATATAAAGCAGCCAATATCCCTGCTATATACACCCAAGTGTTACAATTTCCTGCTCCTTCAATAGGTGCTATGCTCATAGCAAATAATGCAAAAGCCTGATAGAAAGAAACCAATCCTTCTACATCACAAACAAAGTAATACACTCCCACAGCAAAGAAATATATAATGCCAAATAACCACCAACGATTATGCTCCAATAAATTCAGTAAAGGTCTGAGTAGTTTAATAAGCAATGTGTTCATATTCTTGCTCCTATTGTTTACAATATTGTATCAGTAAAAACTTGGATTAGCTAGATAGCCTTACATCAACACACTCCAAGATAAACGAAACAATATGGCGGCATTTATTGCGATGCTTGAAGAGATTTGCTGGTTACTATCCAATTACTTATGCAAGAACGATACTATTTTATGTAGTTTCGTCTTTGTTTTTGAGAGGATTGTTTTAGTAAATAGTAAAGATTTAAGCCTTAATTTTTTGACCCTTGATTTCCTCCTTTTTTATACCTGATGAGATAGCTAAGATTGAAGACGCTGTAGAGAGAAATAAAGATTTAGCAAGCATCACCTCTGTACTGCAGTATGTTGCCTAGAAAATGCTTAGGTTAAGACGAGAAAGTTAAGTAAATTAACTATCCTATGTTTTGCATAGTCCATCATAGTCACATATGATATATACTCCTTTATCAAACACTTCAGTAAAAAAACTATTTATATTACTTTTTGTATTTGAGCACATAGTATTAAAATGTTCTAATTCTTTTTTGGTACCCTTGTGATAATGTGATAGTATATTTTCAGCACTATTAATAATATTTCTTCTTCTTTTATCGAAAAAACTTGCATCATATTCTGTAGCAAAGTCAATATTATAATATTCTAATTCTTGATATAATGATAATTCAAAAATATATGTATACCAAATCATTTTTTTAGTTTTATTCAAAATAAATTCATAAAAGGTATTATTCTTTTGCCTCTCCGAAAGATATTCATATGAATATTCTAAATTTAAAATATATTCTAATGGTGGATATATATAATTTTCTCTATCATATACTTTATCAAGTCTGGGGGTAGGGAGTTGCCAATCATCAATAAACAATTCAAAATGGTTATATTCAAAAAATACATTCTTTTGTATAATATACTTACCTCGTCTTGTTAAAGTAACGGTCGTTTGATCTATAAACTCATCATAAGACTCAATATCCTTTTCTGGAAAATTATACTCTAGACAATTATATTCATTTGTCGTACCTAAGCTACCTAAAGCCAATTGTACTAAATGAGCATCATATTTAACTTTATCAGAATCATCTTTATAATTTGAAAAAGTATTTAATATTGTTTTTATACTAACACTATTATTAACTAAAATATATTTTAATACCAATATTTTTAACCAATAGGTTAATAAACTTGGTTCACGACAAGACCGTGTATTATTTGCTTCTGCATTACTAACAGATAAGAACATATTAGGGTAAGTAAATTTCTTTTTTCTATTACATTTTCTAGGTAATATTTGAGAATAGATTTTATATTGACTGAGTAAATAGACAATTAATATATTATTTGAAAAGTGTGTTTTAAATATTTCAGGTATATATGTTAATTTACTATATAAATCAATAATTGAACGAAAACCTTGTGTTGCGTTATTGTATAAATCATTTATTATTCCTATTTTAGTTAAATTTATATCCTCAAAAGTTGATACAATCTTCTCGGCATACTCTAGCAAAGTTTTCATAGTTCCTTTAGCCATACTAGAATCTACATCAATATTATTAAGAATATCAATCATCAATTCTAAACGTTTTCCTACAACATTCTGTATATTTTCTGTTGAGTACTCCAATTCATATATAACAGAATTATTAGATAAATCTCTATGGGGTGAATTTTGATCATCATCAAAAAAATGGCTCATGACATAGGGACGTACACTAAATATTATAGTGATATTACTTTGACTATATGCAGACAATAAACCTAGAACAACATCTTTTGTTTTTTTAATTTCTTTATTAAAATCTAAATATCCACCTTCATCAAAAATAAATCTTTCTTGATTGTAAGAAAAAGAATCTAACTCATCAATTATTAAGATAATATCATCACTATTTTCTTTAGAAGTTTCACTTTGAATATTTTCAATTATTGTACATGCAGGTATATTTTTGTACTTTGCCATTGATTCATAAATAATATTTTTATTATTACAAAAGTCATATCTTAGTTTATGAATAAATGTTGTTTTCCCTACACCAACACCTGCAGATAAGAATATTGTTTGTTTATTATTTAATGATGTCTCGACTTGGCTTATGAGCTCATCACTTCCTAAGTCAGTTGAGAAACCATGTAATGGGAATGAATATTTTGCTTGAGGTTTAACATAATATTTTTTATAAAACATTTTAGTAATAACATTTGAATTAATTTCTCCTGTTTCACTAAAAGGCCCATTCACATTATCTTTAATAGATTTTATATTTTGTGAAATAGAGTCAGCATTTAAACAGGCAATATATAGCTGATTAATTCGTGCTATATCTTTTACATATTTTTTATCTATTGCTTTAAAATCCAATTCTTCACAATACTTTGTTGATGTATTTATTGGCGCACATTCTGTAAAATATTTTTTGTACAGCAATTGTTTTTCAATATTTTTCACTATCTTTTTCCTTTGCTTACAGTATAATTTTTATCCTATTCATTATCTGCTCTTTCAAGTCTTCACCATCTTTCCAAACCAAATGTGGATACTGTCTAGTATCAAACGATAAATTTTCAGTAT
>DQSS01000067.1 GCA_015663165.1 Arcobacter sp.
AAAAATTAATATAATACCTCGGGAAATATTTATGGAAGAGATTATACTCTCAAAAGATCAACTAGTAGAATTGTTTGAAACAGAAAAAATTAAAGATGCTCAAGATGGTTGGCTTTATATGGATACTACATTAGTAAACATAATAGCAATTCATGACAAAGACCCAAAATATGTATATAATGTAACAAATGCAGAGTATTATAAAATAACAAAAATAGAAATTTAAGGAAAAAATAAATGTCATACTGTCCATTTTGTAAAAAGAAAATAGCTATGAGTAAAGCATTTTGCTCAAGATCTTGTAAAGAAAATTATTTTCAATTGATATCTATTCAAGTGCCAGATTCTTATGTAAAGAGAATTTATACTTCACTTACTGAAAAAGATAGAGCAACAGATATTGAAAGCTTTGCTAATAGATTTAAGTGGAGATTAGATTTAGTTAAAAATAAAATTGAAGAAAAAGCGATAGCTCTGGAAATTATTACTGACCCTTCAAAAAACTAAAAAAACTACAGTTTTTTTAGTTTATAAATATAAAATACACAACCTAAAGATATAAATCCTAAAGATATCAAAATACCCATAGTCAACCAAGATGTTCCAAGCAAGAATCCTAACTGTATATCAGGTTGTCTATAGTTTTCTGCAACTATACGCATAAAAGAATAAAGCATCACATACAACAATGCAATTTCGCCATCAAATTTTCTTCTAGTTCTGTATAAAAATAAAATCACAAAGATAACAAAACCTTCTAAAAAAGCTTCATACAATGCAGATGGATGTCTTAATACACCATCTACTAATATCCCCCAAGGAACATCAGTAGCTCTACCTATAAGCTCTTGGTTTAAGAAGTTTGCAATTCTTCCAAATACATATCCTAAAGGAACAGCAAGGGAAGCAATATCAGCTAAAATCCAAAAACTAAGTTTATGTTTTTTACAAAATAGGGTAGTTGCAAGTATAAAGCCTATTAAAGCTCCATGATAACTCATACCAGAGATTCCTACAAACTCTCCATTTTGAAATGGATTAAATATTTCCCATGGTTGAGTTAAATAATGCATAGCATTTGTATCGTAAAATACAATATATCCAATTCTTGCACCCAATATCACACCTATTTCAGCCCACCAAATATAAGAATCTAAAACATCTGATGATATAGAAGAGTTATCTTTTTTGATTATATAGTGACCCATATAAATAGCTATAAGCAATGCAGTTGCATACATGATACCATACCAGTGTACAGCTATTGAGCCAAGATGAAAAGCTACTGGGTCAAAATAACTATATACATTTTTCCAGTTTTCAAGCATCTAGTTTGATTCTTTTTCTAGTAATGCTGCTGCTATTAGTTCTATAGGGTTTTTAAATACAACATCTTCAACTTTTGCAGTATGGAGTGAATTTGTTATTTGCATTCTACAGGCACTACATTCTGCACTTACTATTGAAGCTTGTGTATCTTTTATCATAGCTGCTTTTGGAAGACCTGCTGCTTTTGCAAAGTGATATTTTTCACTTTGCATAGTAACTCCACCAAATCCACAACATCTATTACTATCACTCATCTCAACCATATCGTAATTTTTAGATATAAGAGTTCTTGGTTGTGCTGATATGCCTTGCATTTTCTTTGCATGACAAGGATCATGATATGTCACTAAATCAGAAAATCTTTTTCCAGTATTTTCTAGTATATACGAAAGGTTTGTATTTTCTTCTAACCATTTTGTTGCCATGATTATTTTAGGTGCTAGTGCTTCAGCTCTTTTTTTCCAATCTTTTTGGTCATGTAGGTAATGTGCCCAGTCAATATTCATCATGGCACTACAAGTTGCTTCAGGTACGATTATTGCATCTACATCATTTACAAATGTTTCAAAATATTCAATGTTTTGTTTAAGTAAATAATCAACACTATCAAAATCACCAGTAAAATACGCAGGTGCAGAACAACAAAGTTGGTCTTTAGGTATAAAAGCATCTACTCCTAGATTGTCTAAAATAGTAAGTAGACTATCTCCAATGTTTGTATAAGCATAGTTCCCCATACATCCTATAAATATAGCCACTTTTTTATTTTTTAAGTTTGACAAGTTGTCGTTTGCATTTTTAGTATTTGTTGCTTTTATATTATCTGGATATTTATTTAAAAAGCTTGTTCTATCTGCAAATGGAATACTTCTATCTTTTATCATCTCTATTGGAAGATTTATTCTAAATAGTGCAGATTGCTTTTTCTCATCTATTTTTATTCCACAAGTTTGAACAACCCATCCCATTTTTGCCAAAAAGTCCATAATCTTTCTGTTTCTTAAAAGGAAGAAAAATGCTCTTTTGTACCAAGCTATTCCATATTTTTTAGCTATATCATTTCGTACTTGTTCTATTATCATATCTGTTGGTAGGTCATTGGGACATACATCTACGCAGTTTGTACATAAAAAACAAGACTCAAAGATATCTTTCGCATTTTTATCAAGCTCCAGTTCATCTCTCTCATAAGCACCAAGTAAATCTATAAATCCTCTAGGACTTGTAGCCTCATCTTGGTTTATATTAAATATTGTACATACTGGTTTACATTTACCACATTTTATACAATCATCGCTTATACTTGTATAGTCAAATTTCTTTAAAATATTTTCGCTCAATTCTATACCTTACTTTATACTATATGCAATTAACTCTTGCATTGTTTTTTTTAACTCATCTTGGTCAAAGAAAATATTTCTTGCCAATTCTTGGTTGATTCTTTTTAGAAGTAAATCTCTTTTCTCTTTATCTTTTTCATTATCAATACTTTTTTTATACCCATCAATAATTTCATGTCTTTTAATAACAGTTGATTTAGTACTAAATAAGTTTTGATTTAATTGTCTAAACATTAAAGCAACAACTCCAATGGCGAAAAGAATAAAAATAAATGCTAAAATTATATCGATAACTTACCCCTTATATTGTTTTTGAAAATCTTCTTTTGTCTTCTGGTATTTTATTTAAATACGCATCAAAAGGCATAGAAATATTTCGAATCAACATAGCACCAGTCTGACTTACAGTGATTTTATCTTCAGTTATTGTTACTAAATCAGCTTCCACAAACTCTTCTAAAGCTTTAAGTGCATCACCGAAGTATTCTTTGAAGTCTACATTAAATTCTTTTTCAACTCTTTTTATATCTAAGGAGAAGTTTGACATAAGTTCCATAATTACAAATTGTCTTAAGATGTCATCATCGCTTAGTTTGTATCCTTTAAATACAGGTAAATTACCAGCATCAATAGCTTCTTCGTATTCTACAAGTGTTTTATAGTTTTGAGCATAATAATCAACACCATCTCCAATAGAAGTAACACCAATACCAACTAAATCAGCACCACCTTTAGTAGTGTATCCTTGGAAGTTTCTGTGTAACTCACCTTTTTCAATAGCTTTAAATAGTTCATCTTCAGGTTTAGCAAAGTGATCCATACCAACCATCTTGTATCCAACAGAACCAAAAAATTCAATAGAATCTTTTAATATTTCTAGTTTAGTAGAAGGAGGTGCAAACGTTGTCTCATCAAACTTTCTTTGAGTTTTCATCATCCAAGGAACATGAGCATAGTTAAATACGGCAAGTCTATCTGGGTCTAGTTTTACAATATCTCTAATAGTTTGTGCAAATGTTTCTTTTGTTTGATAAGGAAGACCATATATTAAATCAATATTTATAGATTTGATTCCAGCTTCTCTCGCAATATTTACAACATTTTGTGTTGTTTCAAAAGGTTGAATTCTGTGAATTACTTCTTGTACTTTAGGGTTTAAATCTTGAACACCAAAGCTTAATCTATTTGTTCCGTGCTTTTTAAGTACATCCATATGTCCTTGATTGAAATATCTTGGATCTACTTCACATGATATTTCAGCATCTTTAGAAAAATTTGGAAATGTTTCTTTGATACTTACTATTACTTCATCAAGTTGTTCTGGATCTAAAAATGTAGGAGTTCCTCCACCAAAGTGCATTTGAGTTACAAGTCTTGAAGTGTCTATATTTGCTCCAAGTATTTTTAACTCTTTTTTTAAGTATTCTATATATTTAACTTTTTTCTCTTCTTTTGAAGTAAATATAACATTACATCCACAAAAGTAGCACGCACTTCTACAAAAAGGAATGTGAATATATAAAGATAATGGCCTAGCACTATCTTGAGCTTTAAATTTAGCAAGTAAGTCTTCTTGAGTAAAGCTTGTGTTAAATTCAGGAGCTGTTGGATAGCTTGTGTATCTTGGTCCTGGTCTTGAGTATTTTTCAAATTTTTTAAAATCTATCATTTATGGTCTCTTTTATTATAATATTCGTGATTGTATCTATTTTATAATTAAAAAATAGTCAATGGCCAATTCTAATGATTTTATTTAATAAAATATTGTAATATAAATAATGAAAACAAATATCAAGTACCTCCGTTAAATTAAACATCACTTTTGATGTTATTTTAAGCCATCAGATTTTGTTATTTTAAAT
>DQSS01000026.1 GCA_015663165.1 Arcobacter sp.
ATATATTCAAAGATGTGAGATAAATGCAATTGCATCATTTGGTGGAGAGTTTGATCCTGTTCAGTCTATAAACAAATCTGTTATTTCTAATAGTTAAAATAAATTATATTAGTAATATAATTTATTTCTAGTCATAAATGTTTTCGCATGAGAATAGCCATTCATTTTAGCTTTATGCATCCAGTAAGCAGCTTTTTTGTCATCTGCTTGTACTGCGAACCCATAAAAGAAACAATAACCAACATAGTACTGACCTTCAGCCCAATTTTGTTTTGCAGCTTTATAATACCAATAAAGAGCTTTATTGTAGTCTTGATTAACTAACCTATAACCTTCTCTATAGAATGTACCTAATCTTACTTGTGCAATTGCAGATCCACCTTTAGCTGCTGTCCTAAGCCAATATAATGCTTCTTTATCATTTTGTTTAACATACTCTCCACTATAATACATCATAGATATATTAAATTGTGCAACACTATCTCCTCTTTTAGCAGCTTTAAAATAAAGATCATATGCTTTTTTATAATCTCTTTTAACAGTTTGTGATGCATAATACATATTTGCAAGGTTATTCATAGCAGCAGTGTTTCCATTTTCAGCAGCCTTTTCATACCAAAATCTTGCCATTTCTAAACTTTCTTCTTTTATATTAGCATTATATTTCATAGCAAGATTTAGTTGAGCCATATCATAGTTTTGTACTGCTGATTTTAAAAACTCTTTTACCGCTTTGAGTTCACTTTTGGTACCTTTAACTTCACCTTTCTCATACATATATCCAAGTCTATTTTGTGCTAATTTATGTCCTTTTTTAGATGCTGTATCAAACCAAATAAAAGCAAGTATTTTGTTTTGCTCTATTCCTGTACCTTTATAATAAAACATTGCTAAATTATATTGAGCATCTACATTGCCTTTGAGTGCTAATTGCTCAAAGATAGTAAAGGCTTTATTGAATTCTTTATTTAAATAGTGTTCTACTGCTTTGTCAAAGTTATCAGCTAATATATTTATACTAAGAGATATTATAAGTAATAATTTTAGTAAATGACTCATAACTATTCCTTAATGACTTTAATTTGTTCTGTTTTTAAATTTACTTCTTCTATATCTTTAATATTATTATTTGTGTAGATATTTTTGCTTTTAGAAATATCTCCAGATCTAAGTAGTTCTTGTTTTCTGGCAACACCTTCAATTGTAGGAGAGTTTAACTTGAGTAGTTCTGAGAGTTTATTTAGTGCAGTTAGTGCGCTGTTTTTATCTTTAAATAGCCCATGCATAATTTTATAATAAACTTTCCCTTTTGTAAACTGAATATAAAATGCATCATCTTTAATTTTGTGTTTATTTATAAACTCTATAGCCTCAATTTCACTTAAAGCCAATGCAAGATTTATTGTAAAATAATTCTCATCAGCATTTATAAATCTACTTTTAAAATCTTTACTAGGTGTTATATCACTCGTATTATTTTCAACTGGTTTTATTTTAATATCTTCAACTACATCAAGTACAGTTCTATATGATATTATTGTAATATTATGTTCTGGTTGTATCTCTTTTGTCTCAATTATAATTGGCTTTTCTTTATATTTTATATTTACTTTATAAGAGATAATTGTAATATTACCTTCTTGAATAACCTGAGGTAAAATCCAAGAATTATTTATGTCATTAATGTCAATTAGTTCTGCTTCTTTAATAATATCTATTCTTATATTTTTAAATGGTAATTTAATATCATTAAATACACTTGTATCAATTTTGGCAAGTTTTATTTTTACATCTTCTTCAACTATTACTTTTTTTATTGATGAATCTCTTATTATATTACTCTGCATTGGTAACTGGTTGTCATTATTTAGTAAGTCACAAAACACACCATCAAAATTTAGTTTAAGACGGTGTTCGAGACAAGTAGGCCATGTATTATTTAAGCCAAGAATATATTCTATTCTATTCCAAAATAAAGTGTGAACCGTAGATGAAACTAAATCATCTTTTTTATCAAAATCTTTTTTTGTAGTTATTGTCAATTTTGCTTTAGTAATTTCATCTTCTTGAATAGCACTAAGATTTATAGTACTACTCTTAACATAGGCATTAAATCCATGTATAGCTGCAATATCTTTTGATGCTTCTATGTGGTTTCTATATGAGTCTATACTATATTCGTTGTCAGATAGTAGTAATACTTTTTTTGCAGCATTTAATACAGCATCTTTATTTATATGTTGATAATGTTTTATTGTATATTCTGGTTGTTGTTTACAACCAATAAATAATAATATTAAAGATATTGATAATATATATTTAAACATTTAAATCCTTACTTGCTTGTTCCATAGAATCTTAACCCCTTCAGTATATCATAATCAGATTGATTAGACACTAAGTCTCCTAAAATATGTATATCATGGATAACTGAGAAATTCACAATATTTTTTAATACAACTTTTCTTTTTTCATCAATATTTGTCGTATAATCTTTGTGAACTCTTATATAGTCTAGATTTAAAGATTCTAGTTCTTCAAGTTTTAAATCATTGTAAGAGAATCTTTTTAATAAGATTTTACCATTAAATTTTTTCACACTATTTGAAAACTTAACAAATGTATCAAAGTTATTTTTAGCAGCAAAAGTAGTTACACTAAATACAATATTATTAATTACATCTTTATAGTCATATAAAAGCTTAGCTTCAAGCCAATTTATAAAAGAATCATCATTTATAGAAGAAATAGATATATTAATTGCTAAGATATAATCAATATTATTTTTATTAATAAATTTGAATACTTTTATTATTAGTTGTTTATCGAAATCTATAGCTAGTTGCTTATGTTCAGCAACAGCAATAAATGTTCCAATTGGGATAACTGAACCATCTGTTGAAAGTAAGTTAGCAGATACTTCTTTCATAATAAGAATATTTTCTTCCATAAATAAATATGTATCAAATTTATAAGATAAAGAGAAAGCATCATTTTTAATAATACTAGTAACGACTTTTTCTAACTGTAAATCTTTTTCATTTGCTTCATCAGGTTTTTCTATATAGAAGGTATCTAAAGTTACTATTCTTTCTTCATGAACTTTCTCTAACTTTTCCAGTATTCTTTGAGTTGTACTATAATGATCAAAAGGAATTGATGTAGAAAAAATAATTTTCTCATCTAATTTAAAATCTTCCCGTAGTATATTTATATTATCTGTAATATCTGATAATATAGTATTTATCAATTTAAAATCAGCAAATTTAGAGATAATAATAAATTCTGAACCATATGATCTGTATATGGTTGAGTGGCTACCGTGAACTTTTTCAATAGTAGTTTTTAAAATATTAGCAAAACTTAATATAAGTTGATCAGTGTCCTTTTGTGAATTATTTTTTACAAAGTTTTTTAGGGTTTCTAATTTAACTAAAGATATATAACTTTTAATATCAGTTAAAAATAATGATTTAAGATCATTTTCAAATATTTTACTATTTGGAAATTTTGTTAAATTATCTGTAGATAATTGTAACTCTAGTGTACTTTTATTTACATTTAATTCATTTATAATAGAAGAAGTTTTCTTTGAAATTTTACTAATACTTTTCGCTATTTTAATAATATTTTTATGTTTCAATTTCTTTTCATTAAATTTGTAGAATTTATTATCTAGAACATCGTTTATATATGCTTCAAGTTCTTTTAAATATTTTACTATCATTGTTTGCATTAAAACATAGTTTGAAGAAAGAATTAGAAAGACAATTAGAAAATATAAAATTGTAAAATATATAAGTAATGTTACTAATGTTTCATATATTTTTTTGAATGCTGCATTATTATTTATTGTATATTTTATACTGGCAAAATTATCACCATTATCTAGATAAAAGAACTTTTCTTTGTAAATAACTTGTAAGTTAAATATACTTTTTAAATATTCTTTTGCTTTATTCGATTTTTCTTCATTTTGCAAAAATTCAATTTTCGGAAGAATAAATCTAATACTAGATATCGAGTTTTGCATATTAGTATCATTTAATGCTTGAAATTTAATATCAATATATTCTTCTTTTTCATAGTCTTCATCTGGTGTAAATACGTAAATAGTATCTGAATATTTTTTAATATTTCCAAATCGACTATCTATAGATACATCATTTAATACCCAGTCTTTGGTTTTAATATTATCTGAATGCTTTAGTAAGCTTTCAACTGTAATGTAATATTTTAAATATTTTACTTCTATATTATTTAAAATATTAGTTTCTTTTAATTGTATCATTTCATCTACTAAAGAATCATAATTATTATTTAAAATTTGTTTTTTTACTTTAAGTTCAAAGTTATTTATATATATTGAATTTATAGTTGTTTTAGCTGAAATTATTTCATCTTTTATTGGTTTAAATATAAAACTTAATGTTCCTAATAATAGTATGACATATAAAAATATTATATAAATTAGATATTTAAATATTAACATTACTTAGAATTCTCAATTTGCATAATTTTTGCTTTTTGTAATAGTCTTGGATGTATATTTTTCATAGCTTCTAAAGCTTCTTCTTTAGAAGCATATGTTCCTTGAATAATCTTAGAGTTAGAGTTAACTTTAATTATTTTATAGTCACTACCTATTATATATCTTCTTATAAAAGCTTTTTCGTTTTTATTTGTTACTGTTCCAAGGTGTATTGTGTATTTTTTATTATTTATAGGCTTATTTTTTGGTGTATTTTTTTCTTCTTCAAGCATAATTTTTCGTTGCTCTTGCATCATAGCTTCTTTTTTAGCATTTGCATCAGCAGTTTTTTTAGCTTCTTTTATAGCATTA
>DQSS01000088.1 GCA_015663165.1 Arcobacter sp.
AATGCGCTGCTACTATACCTACTTTGTATTTTATTTTTTTAAATAATCTTAAAGATTCTTTTTGATATTTTAAAGATAATTTATAACTTGAATATATTTCGAAAATATCACCTATCTCATGTGTTATCCAAGCTATATTATAAAAATCTTTATTTTTTTTAGCAAAGAAAAGTGCCTCTTCTTGATATTCTAGCGATACTTTATACTTAGAAAAATGATAAGCTTTATATCCTATATCATTAAGATATTTCATCCTACTTTGCTTTGAAATATTTGTATTTTTTATCTTCTCATATTCATCTATCATATTTGTTAATTTTGATAAATCAGGTGTATAGTTATCTTCACTAAAAGTTACATCTGTAAAGTTATGAAAAAAATCATTAAAAGAAAAGAAATCATAAGCTTTAGTTTTGAAGCTTTCATACTGCTCAATGTTAAGTAAAAATATAAATTTCAACTTTTCTTGTGGAATATAATCCCTTTTGAATTGAAACTCTTCTCTTATTGCTTTATATTCTTCTATAGAGAAAAGATTTATTAATATATATTTATCTTTGAAGTTTTCTTTTTTTGAAAGTATTTGCTTAAAAAGTCCATCTTGTATATTATCTATTTTTGTAAGATTGTTTATATTTACATTTAAGTACTCTTCAAACTTTGAATTTAACTCCAAAGTATCACAAGAGATTATTAGTAAAGATTGTTCATCTTTACTGTTATAAGAGATTATTTTATTTAATTGGTCTAATTTTAAGCTATCTTTAGAACTAAGAGAAGTACTTAGGTTTTCCATTTATTATCTAACATATTCTTTTAGTGCTGGATTTACTTCATACCAAGGTTCACCATTGAAATATGCAAAGATACTATTATCTGCTATTGACTCTATAAATTTATCATTTTCATTTTCATCTGGTCTATTGTGATCTTTGATATATTTTAAGAAACTTTGTCTAGTATTTACACCAATAGCAAGTAAATTTAAGATCTCTTGAGATGCTTCATTTACATCTTTTTCACTTATTGAATCAGCACCTGAATATCTACAGTATGTAGCACTATCGCTTATTATTCTTAGGAGTTGTCTTATATTTCCACCGCTTAGCATGATTATTTTATCTAAAATGTTTGTTTCATTTGGAATTAGATATTTAAAGTCATCATCTATTCTTTTATAAACTAATTTTTTAATATTTTTCATATTTTGTATAGCTATTTTATCATCATCTTGATACTCACCTAAAGGGTTGCTTGAAAGTCTAAGTGATAGTTTATATACTTTTCCACTTGTAGCATAATTTACAGGAATCATAATGATTTTTAAAACTTCCATTTTTTCCAAGATATCTTTATCTTTTGTAAATAAATCTTTTGATAAGTTCTTTTTTTCTAAATCATCTAAGATTAAAAGAAGTTTTTTATCTCCTTCTTTATCATTTATACCTTTAATTATATCGTTGATTAAGTTTAAAAGTTCTCTTTTATTTGGTAAAAATATTTGTCTTAGTACTTCTCTATTTTGTTCATTGTTTATGTATTCATCTTTGAACTCTGTACCAAACTTAAATATTTTTGCAAATCCTAAATTTAATCCAGCAAAAACACTTCCACTTTCTTTGTGTTGTTCGTTGCTTACTGTTGTGATTGATTTTTCTAGTTTTCCAACATTTAAATCTTTTAGTTCTTGTAAACTTCCTAAATACTTTTTTTCTAAGTCTGTATTGTTTTGGCTAAGAGAAATTCCAACCATAAGTAAAACATCTACAATAGTTACTTCATCAGGAAAATCAAATAAGTCATTTGCAAAGATATGTCTTACATCATATACATCTGCTATATCTTTTTCTTTTTTTAGTTGATTTACTGCTGTACTTTTACCATTTCCACTTTGTCCTGTCACATAAAAAGTATCATAATGTATCATAGAGTCTTCTATATCGATCTTTAACATTTGCATATTTTTAGCATATAAGTTTTCAAAAAAGAGACTATCTTCTTCACTTAAGTATTTTTCATTGAATCTAAAAACTTGCTTTAATTCTTTTATATTTTTTGCTTTATTCATAACAGTCCTTTAGCTTTATGATAGTCTCTCTTTTAATAATTTATTTACAACTTGTGGGTTTGCACTACCTTTTGATTCTTTCATAGTTTGACCTACAAAGAAACCAAATAGTTTATCTTTTCCACTTTTGTATTGTTCTACTTTGTCTTTATTTGCTTCTAGTATTGCATCGATGATTGCCAAAATTGCACCATCATCACTTACTTGCTTAAGTCCTAGTTTTTCAATAACTGATTCTACACTATCATTATTTTTCATTAGATAGTCAAGTACTTCTTTTCCTGCTTTTCCTGAAATATCTCCAGCTTCTATTGCTTTAACTAAAGAACCAAGTTTAAGTGCATCTACAGGAGAATTTGAGATATTCTCACCTTCACCAAATCTTCCTTGCAATTCAACAGTTAGCCAAGTAGTAGCCATCTTTCCAGATATATTTTGAGTCATCATCTCTTCAAAGAATTTTGCCATCTCTTTTGTAGAAGTAAGAACATTTGCATCATAAACTTTAAGTCCAAATTCACTTACAAATCTATTCTTTTTAGCATCTGGAAGTTCTGGTATCTTAGAATATTTTTCCATCATCTCATCAGTGATAGCTACAGGTAAAAGATCTGGATCTGGGAAGTATCTGTAATCTGCAGCATCCTCTTTACCTCTCATAGATCTAGTCTCGTTTTTATCTGCATCATAAAGTCTTGTTTCTTGTACAACTTCTTCATCGTATGTGCCATCTTCCCATGCTTCAATTTGTCTTTGAACTTCATAAGCAATAGCTTTTTCTATAAACTTAAATGAGTTCATATTTTTAATCTCACATCTTGTATAAAGTTTTGTATCACCTTTTGGTCTAATAGAGATATTTACATCAGCTCTAAACGAACCTTCTTGCATATTTGCATTTGATATATCAATATATCTTACAATTGAATGTAGCTTTTTCATATACAATATTGCTTCTTCACTAGATCTCATATCTGGTTCTGATACGATTTCAAGTAGAGGAGTTCCTGCTCTATTTAAATCTACTTTACTATATCCAGCTCCATGAGAACTTTTTCCAGCATCATTTTCAAGATGAGCTCTTGTAACACCTATAGTTTTAGATGTTCCATCTTCAAAATCTATAACAACTTCACCAAATCCTACAATAGGAAGTTCAAATTGTGATATTTGATATCCTGTAGGTAAATCTGGATAAAAGTAATTTTTTCTATTAAAAATAGAGTTATTATTTATTGGGGCATTTATTGCTGTTCCTAGCTCTATAGCTTTATGTACTGCTTCTTTATTTAAAACTGGCAATGCACCAGGAAGTCCTAAACATGTTGGACATACATGAGTATTTGCTTTTGCACCAAAACTCGTAGCACACCCACACCATAATTTACTTTTAGTATTTAACTGTGCGTGTACTTCTAGACCGATTACTACTTCAAACATTTATATTCCTTAAATCTTTATACTTTACTTGTATTTCTTTTATATTCGCGATTATATCAAATTTATCGTAAAACTTTGATATCGGCTGTAATTTTTAAAGTTTCAAAATAATTCTTTAAATACTCTTTTTCTCTTTGCTCCATCACTACATTAAATATTTTTGCTTTTACATCTTTATATTGAATTTTTTGTACATCATCTTTTTTTGATACAAACAACATATTGTAAGTTTTATTTGCAGCAAATATTGCCGTAAACGATTGCTCTTTTGTTTGGTTGATTATATATTTTAGCTGTGCATCCATTGTATCTTGAGTAAGTGTTATATTATTTACAAGAACATCACTATTCATCATCATTGGATTATTTTTTGTAGCTATTAATGCTTTTTTATTTTTTGATGTGTATTGTATAACATCAATTTTATTTGCTATAGAAAATAAATCTTTATTGTTATTGTAGTATATTTCTAAGTCTTCATCATTTGCTCTTATAATTTTATTTGAAGCTATACTTGATACAAGTTTTTGGTGCTTTAATCTTTTTTTAACATCATTTGTAAAAAGAGTATAGTCTTGCTGTTGTTTTACAGCATTTACAAATTGGTGCATACTCATATTGTTACTTTGTGCTATTTTTTCAATATAATTATCTATATCAAAAGTATCAATTACTACATTGTATTTATCAAGTGATTCTTGGTATAGAGCCTCATCAATTAAAATACTTACTGCTTTTTCTTTAGATATCTTTCTTTCTTGCATTTTTTCATCTATATCATATAGTGTTACAGGTACATTGTTTACTGTAAAAGCAATTGCATTTATAAGACCTGCTTGCAAGCTAAGTGCACTAAGCATAAAAATTATTATATATTTTTTCATTTCTTTCCTTCAATTAAATAAGAGTATATCAAAATTTCTATTTTAAAGTTATTATGACAATAATTATATTATAATATTTTAACTCAAGGATGATAAACAATGATAGATAAAAATACTAAACATGAAGAAATACTACAAAATATTTTAGATACATCAATACAAGAAAATAAAAAATTAAAATCGACTACAAAACATATATTGCAAGTAACAAACGAATCAAATAAAAATAAACAAATATCTAGATATATACAAGCTTTAGATAACAAAACTAAAGTACTTATCATCTTATCTTCATCTTTTAAAGCACATGAATTAAAAAAACAAATAAATAGAAAAGACAAAAATAAAGCTATTTCAATTTGTAATAAAACACCAAAACTAATAAATGACTTAGACAAAAAGCAAGTAATAATAGTAACACAAGATAACTATATAGCAAATACTTACAATGATTACAGTAAAAAAAGAGATCTAATCATAATCGATGATTCAATATCATTATTTAAAGACTTCCAGATTAAAAATCAAGATTTAAAAAACTTGAAAAATCTTGTAGACAGTATTTGTAAAGAAGATAAAAAAGCATTTCAAAATATAAAAAATGAATATGATATATTAAACAAATTTATTTTTATATCTAATGGTATTCACATTGAAATATCAAATGATAAAAAGAAAAAAGCTTTTTTAATAGATGATACAAAAAGTATAAAAAGTTCAAAGTTCTTAAAACTAAGAAAAATTATAAAAGACAATAATTGCTCTAGCATACTTTTAGAGGTAGCTTGTAATAAAAGTAAAGAAAAAGATTTTAAAAAGATTTTACTTACACATCTTGATACTATAGAGTTGATATCTAAAAATTGGTTTTATTACTATAGCGAAAATTCCACAGTTCAAAATAGTACATTAAATGTAATAGAATCTAAACTCCCAAATAAATCTCTTGTAATACTTAGTACAACTGCTAATATAAATCATACCTATCAATTACTTGATGATACTATTTTATATGATGATAAATTTCCTACAAATAAAAATATAGACCTTTGTATAAATAAAACTGTAGATACAAATATAAACTCTATACTACAAAATCCATATCAAAATGCAAATATATTATTAACAACTTTAGAAAAAAATATATCTAAAGATACAAAAACCCTTATAATAACGCATGAAAAGCTTATCTCGTATTTTTTGGATTTTAAAACAACTTACAACTATGAAGTACTGTCTTTTGAAGATATGAAAGATACAAATAGCCTAGAAGAATTTGATAATATTGTTATATATTCAACTCCAAAAGAAAAGAAAACAGTATATATAAACCAACATTGTTTGTGTGCTACAAATCTTGAACAAATAGAAGATATAACTACTACAAATAAACTTGAAGATACAATAATAGCAAGTAAAATAATAGATATTATAAATAAAACAAAAGATTTAAAAGTAACTATATATTTTACTTTGGGTACAGATAAAAAAAGTAAAATCCTAGACTATATTCAAGATTCTATAAAAAACATAAAAACAAAGAATTGGGCAATTCCTAAAAAACAAAAAACTACTTTGAAAAAAATCTCTTGGACAAATAGCATAATTTCATACTTAAAATCAAACATAAAACAAACAAAAGATTTAACACCAGTAGAAGTGATGAAAAATGTAAATGTACCAAAATCAACATTTAACAAACTATGTGCAAAAGAAGAGTTTCAAAACAAACTCAAAGAAAATAAAATAGAACTAAGACTACCTAATGATTCTAAAAGAGGTAAGATTTTTTATACTATATAGTTTTAATTTATAATACTCTCACTTAGACTTTACTTTTCATCTATAATGTCCCCCTTTGTCAAGACCACTTAAATCAGTTTTCTTATTCCACCAATCTACGATACCTTTTGTAACAATTGACTATCTAAATTATTAATAGCTTTAAAATAAACCTCATTTGGTGTTTTATTTCCTAATGCTGAATGTAATCTTCTACTATTATATTTTTCCATATA
>DQSS01000342.1 GCA_015663165.1 Arcobacter sp.
GTTTTAAAACTGTATAATATGAACAAAGAAGAACGAGAAGTTCTGGGTAAAAATGGCAAAGACTATGTTTTGGAACATTTTACTTATGAAAAATTAGCTAAGAAGTATATAAAAATAATTGGAGATAAAAATGACTAAAATCATTGAAAGAATAAAACCACTAGTTGAAGAAATAACATTTAAATCTGTTGAAATAGATGAAGCACTTTATACATCAAACCTTATCGATAGTATGGGAACAGTAGATTTAGCAATGATGTTAGAAGAAGAATTTAATATTAAAATTGATACAAGAGATATTATTGAGAGTAATTTTGATAGCTTGGAAAAACTAGGAAACTACATTGCTAAACGTATTAATAAATAAGCTTATTATTAATATCACAGCCTTTTTAAGTGCTGTGGTTTTAGCTGTTTTTGCATTTTTATTTTTTAAAAGCAATATAATAAACCATTATCCATCTTTAAGCCCACTACAGCAATCTATTAAGAAAACATATTCTCTACAGAATGATTTGGAAACTGGCAAAATCATTCTGTTTGGATCTTCAGAATTAACTAATCATGGACATACGTTTATACCTGAGAATTTTTTTAATAAAACTTTAAAAGTTCCTCTTACATCAAATGGTCATGCTGGTCATCAGTCTTTTGCAATTTTATCTCAATTGGCAAGTCTTAGTAATCAAAAAGTAAAAGATAATGCTCGGGTCATTATTTTTTTGTCTCCTGGTTGGTTTGAAAGTAGTTATGCAAAAGGTACAAGTGTACCAAGTTTTTTAGAATATATGTATAGTGGCATGATGTATAAATTATATTATGAAAGTGATGTGAATAGATATTATAAATTTTTAATTGGTCAATATATCAAAAAGAATATAAAAGAAATAAAAAGCCCCTCAGATATCTATAAATATGCAGCAAATTATGTAGAAACGACAGATGAGTTCTCTCTCAAACATTTTTTTACTCAAAAAATTGTTAAAAATATTTATACTAGTGACTTATCTACAAATAAAGTGCTTTATCAAAAACAAAATTTGGATTATGCCCAATTAAGAGAAGAGGCTCAAAAGGTTGCTAAGCCATCTACAAATAATACATTTGGTATCAATAATGAATACTATACGAAATATGTGGAACCAAATATAAAAAAGGGTACCTTCCCCTATGCTATTTCAGTACCCTCAATAAAAGAAAATCAAGAGTATAAAGATTTTTTAAATTTGGTTAAATTACTTAAAGATTATAAAATTAAACCATTATTCATCATGCAAGATCAAAATCCTTTTGCATATGCAAAGAATAGAGGTTCTCTTGAACCAATACTAGCTAATATAAAAGCTGAATTAAACAAATATGGTTATGGTTATTTAGACATGTGGACATACGATAAAAAAAATTACATATTGGGTACACTGACAGATATAATGCATACAGGTGAACTTGGTTGGGTAGAAATAGATAAAAAGATAATAGAGCATTTTATGCCTGAGGACAATAAATGATAAATAAATATTTTTTTAGACAATTTATAATTTACTTTTTATTGGCAGTTGGATTTCTGTTTGTCAATATAGACAATGCTGTTGATGACTTGAGCGGAAAAGAAGTTAAATCAACAGTCAAATTTGTATATGAGGCATTTTGATGGAAAGTATATTACCTTTTTCCGGTTTCAAATTCTTTCTTTTAGTTTTTGGATTTATTGCATTTTTACATCTGTTTAAAAATGTATTATCTAAAATACTGTCATATAAAAATATACTGTTTGTAGCTATAATTTTGTATATATATTATTTTATACCGCATTCAGCATCTAACGCGATATTCTTTTTTCTGCTTTATACTTATTTTATCTATTGGATATTTGTCAGAAATGATTACCATGAAACTCTGTTCCCCATGATAGTTATTGCACTTCCAATGATGCTCTATAAATTTGATATTGGTCCTATGTACAAAATAATTGGTATATCCTACATTACATTTAGAAGTGTTCAAGCTATTATAGACAGTAAAAATTACGGGAAACTAAGTTTTATAGAATTCACTTCTTTCTTGTTGTTCCCTACAACGTTATTGGCAGGTCCAATAGACAGATCTTATAGATTTCAGGAAGACCTAAACTCTGGATATACTAATTTAACGGCTTCAAATGTTTTAAAAGGTTGGGATATACTCATAGTAGGAATATTGTTTAAATTTATTATAGCCGACTTTGTAAATAGGTTTTGGTTATCAAACAGTGATGCCAGCAGTAGACATATACTAGAAATGATCAACAGTGGCTATGCCTATACTACGTACCTGTATTTTGATTTTGCAGGTTATAGTGCTATGGCGATAGGGCTTAGTATTATGATGGGGATTTTCGTACCTAGAAATTTCAATCATCCCTATTTGGCTCCCAATCCACAAGATTTTTGGAGACGATTTCACATAACACTTGGAAGCTGGTTAACTGATTATTTCTTTAAGCCAATCTATAAATATTTGCATAGTTTTAAGTTACTTAAAGGCAGAAGACTGCTGATTCAAAATATTGCAATTATCGCTACTTTTTTACTTATGGGACTGTGGAATGGATTGACTTGGTACTATATATTCAGTGGTTTCTTATTTGGAATATATTCGGCTGCTCATAATACTTATATGGTTCATATTAAAAAAGGAGGATATGATATATTTTCATTTTTCCCTGAAGTTATAAGTATTAATCTTAAAAGATTTTTAATGATAAATGCTGCTGTATTAGCACTGTATTTTTTTAGTGGAAGGGTTCCTATATGAAATTTGATTTAGAGTTATTAGAATTTGTAGAGTGTGATCAAGAGATTGATAAATTGGCTATTTCAGGTTCTGATAAAGATTTAACTTGGGGTGAGTTTAAAGCTGAAGTCGAAGATTTAAAAAAAGAACTTTTGTCATA
>DQSS01000098.1 GCA_015663165.1 Arcobacter sp.
AATAGAATAACTATTTGTGTATTTTAAAAATCCAAGTTCTCCATTTGGAACTCTTTCTTGACTTAAATTTTTAGCTTCTACTCTAAATACTGTATCTGTTTTAATTACATCTAAAATCATGCTTCTATTTTTATCTCCACTAAAGTTGTTATATCACCCTCTGTTACTATTGATATGCCTTTTTCTAGCTTATCTAGTCCCACTATTTTGTTAAAAAGTACAATTGGCGTTTTTGATTCAAAATATATACTTTCGTTTGACTTTTGAAAAGACAATTCAACTCTTGTTTTTTTAGGAAATTTAATCTCTAAAAAAATATCATCAATATTTAATATATCAAATGATTTAAAAATATAATTTGGTATTTCTATTTTTTTTGTATCGTCTAATATCTCTTTTATATATTGAAATCGCTCTTGTAGTTTCTTGCCATTTTTATAATAATATGATTTTATTACCACTCTCTTTGGTTTTTTAGCATCACAATATGGACATTCATTAAATAGATCATCATAGTAACTCATTTTACAATTAGAGCATAATAAAGTTTTACACGCTACTTTTTCTAATGATTCTATCCATATAGGCAATGTAGGTCTTTTGTATTTATTATTTTTACCATCTTCAAAAAGATGATGAAACAGAGTATATAATTCTTGGGTTATTGTCAAAGTACCTTTTAATCCAGCCTTACTTTTATTTGAGTCATCATTACTATCTTCTATCCAAGGTAATTCCCATTTTTCCTTTTTTTCACTCTCGTCACTGTCCCAGTCCTCTTCCTCAAGTCCTATACCATCAAAAGGATGTGTAGTTGTTAGAGTTAAAAAGCTTAAAATTCCAAAAGCATATATATCACTATATGTTGAGTTTGGCTTCCCTTTAACTACTTCAGGTACTTCAAAATTTGGAGTATAAACAACATCTTTATTACTTGATTCATATTCAATATTATCTGCATCAATTAAGTAGACTAACGGAATATCATCATTATTTATAAATACATTATTATGTGAAATATCAAAATATACAATACCTCGTGTATGCAATCTATTTAAAATTATTGCTAGTCTTGATAATGTGTATAATCTTTTTCTTAAACCACCTGTTTGAAGATAATAAGAAAAATAAATAGCACTTCTTTCATCAAGGTCTTTTAAAAAACCTGGTATCTCTATTTTAGAAGCTTCCTCTTTTTTAAGCTCTTGTGGCAATAACTCTGCAAATGGCTTCATACCCTCTAAAAGATGCATAACATAGCCCGCTTTGTCTTTTAATACGACTAATGGTTTTGCAATGTTTATATCATTCGGTAATGGTTTATATATGAGTTTTTTTATTTTTTGATGAAATAGTTTTATTTGAGTTTTATCTTTAATAGAGTGTTCATTATTTAGTGCTATTTTTATTACCGTATCCGCATCTTTTGTTTTATAAACAACACCTTGCCCTCCACGACCCAGCTCGTCACCTAGGTAGTGACTACCGTTGAACTCATCTATATATTTAGTTCTACCCATTTTCTGCCTTTACTAATGCTACTATAGTTTTATCATCACTATGACCCTTTACAGGCCAGTTCCTTAACCAGTTTTTTATCTCATAATTTCTTTTCGTAGATAAAATATTTCTATAATTAGTTATGTAATTTTGAAAAAAATCTAATATTTTATCGTTATGAATATCTTCAGATATTCCATCACTGCACATTACTACATACTTTACATCATCTTCATCAAAAATAGCCCAACTAATCTTTTCTTCTCTTCCAAAAGGTACAGTATAGTTTGTAAACATATCTTTGTCCTCTTCAACAAGTAAACTGTTTTTACCCAATATTCCTATTACCCCATCTCCAACTCTTCCTATATAAACTTTTTTATGTTTTACAATTGTAAATAACAGTGTTGTGGACGTATCGTTTTGGCTATATGGAGATATGTTTATATTCCAAAGTGATTTTAATAGTGGCTCAAATAGATTAATATCTTTTTTAAAATCAAATATTTTGGCTGTCTGAACAACTGCATTTACTAATGCTTGAGAGCCTATATGAGAATATTTTTTACTGCCCAGTCCATCACAAACAACGCCAACTATTCCCCAACTATATTGTTTCACAATATATGAATCTTGGTTTGAAATATTTTCTTTAATATGTAATGGGCCTATTTCAGATACACCCCATCCACTCCATTGATTACCACTCATCTTCATCTTCTTCTGACTCTTCAATTGAGTTTTCCAATAAATCATTATTAAATATTAAATATTCTAGTGCGGATAAAACTTCATCATTTGTAAATACTTTTTGAGATATTTTTTTTAAATTATACAAATCTGCATCAATACCTACAGATATAGAAATATCAAATATTTTTTTATCTTCAGCACCAATCAAACCATCACTTACTAAAATGCTATTATTCATAATGATATTAAAATCATTTTTAATATCATTAGAAAATTTCATAGATGCTAAATTATCAATTTTTTTACCATCTAATCCATAAAAAAAATTTTCGATAGATTTAAAATTACAATAATCCTGTATTGATTTAGCTATATATAAAACTGCACTATCCTTCCCTATTTCAGTCATACTGCCACTTGTGTCTAAATAAATATTAATCATTTTCATCCTTAAAAAATTTGAAATTAACGATTTCAGATGTCAAAATATTAGAGAATATACCTTTGTAATTCTTGATAGATTGTAGATTCACATTGTATTCCAAATTTAAAAAATCTGCTAATATATCATTGCCTAAACTAAAAGCCAATCTATAGTTAAACAAATCGAGTAATTCATTAAGCTTCATCTTTGTTCTTTTAAAATTATCAATAAAAATTATAACATGTATATCATCTTTATAACCATATTCGACTATCTCTTTAAATCTATCTGATATAGGTATTTTTATCTCTTCCCCAGGCATGGAAAAACCACCACTACTATAGTTTGGTTGTGGATGAAGTTTCATCAATGTATCGATGCTATCAATTATAACAATACTTTTATTTTTAATCTCATTTTCAAATATATCTATTTCATATTTTTCTAGTTCTGAATTTATATCAAAATCATTATTTATGTAATAGATATTTTCTATACACTTATTACTTTTTAAATTTAAAGAAATTAAATCTAATATATGTTGCTTTTCTTTTTTGTTTTTACCTGATATTAATAAATTTGCTCCATATTCTCTTAAAAAATTTATCTTAAAATTGTCTTCTTTAAAACTTTGCTCTTTCCCGATAAGAAGAGTTAATTTGTCACTTATAAACTCTCTGCTCTTTGGTATTTTTGGTAAGACATCTCCATCATAGATTTTGGGTTCTTTTTTCAATTGTTCATTATTTATTTTAACCAATAATTCATCCATATTTTCTCTTGATGCATACGGTATATAAACTTTTTTATTTCCTGCAATATTTCCTGCTCTATTATTATAAATAGCCTCTGGTTTACCTTTAAGTTTTACTGCAGCTTCATTATTCATGCTCAAAAAAGCCATGGATTCTTCTTGCCCCATAGCTAAGGCTATTCTGTTTCCTATTTGAGATTTTAATTGAGACATACTGCCTACATCGACACCACTTAATGTTTGAGTAGATAAGATTAGATGAATTCCAAAACTTCTGCCTTTCCTAAGTATTTCAGAAAATATTTGCTCTATCTTCATTTTTTCTTTTGTACTAAAAAGTGTTTGAAATTCATCAATTATAATGATAATCCTACTAAGTTTATTATTTGTTCTTTCTCTATATTCTTTAAAGTCTTTTGTCTTTTCTTGTTTAAAAAGTTCACTTCTTCTATTTTTTTCATCCAAAATATATTCTAAAAAACTTAATCCGTAGCTTACATTACTATTGACTGCCACTAAAGACGCATGTGTTAAATATGGATTCGTATAACTATTAAACTCTACACCATCCTTATAGTCCAACAAAAACAATTCAACTTCTTTTGGAGAGTACATATATGCAATATTTTGAATAATGACATTTACTAAATTTGATTTTCCACTACCACTTCTTCCTCCTATAAGTGTATGATGTTCACTGTATTCAAAGCCTATTTCAAAGTTAACAACATTTTCATTACTATCCCATCCAATTGGTACCTTAATACCTTGGACTGATGAACAACTCCAAAAGTTATCATTTTTCCAAAAACTATCTATCTCACCTTTTATAGTTGAACTTTTAAGATATGCTTGATTAATTTGATTTAAAAAAGATTTTATATCATCAAGTGCTGGAAGTGGCTCTAATTCATTTGATAGTTTTAATACTTTTAAATCTTTTTCTAAAAAATACTCCATCTTTTCAATATCTAAAGAGTTTTTCAAAATAGTTTTCTCAACTTTTTTGAGTGCTTTATTTTCATCTTCAACTGTATCCATTAAGATAAAGGTATTTATACCTGCAATTGCACCAAACTTTACAATTCTACTTATATAAAGTAAAGAGTTAACACTAAACTGTTCGGGGAATCCATTTATTATTAGAACTTTTAAAGGCAGAAGATTACTTTTATTTTTTAAATTATATTCTTTCCAATCTAACACACCTGAAAGTTGTTTTTGAAGTAAATTTTCTAAATAATCAGCTAATTCTTTAAGCCCATCTTCTATCTCATCTGCGTAAGTTAAGATTCTTTGTTTATAGATAAATTCATTATTTAATATTGGACGAATAAAATTAAATGTCTTACCAAGTGTTTTGGTATCTATAAATAAAAATTCTAACTTATTTAATGGTGATATTTGTAAAACTCTTAAAATATACTGATAGATAAAAATTGCACTTTTATCATCATAACTATATAAAGCTTTATCTAATGGGAAAGATACAACCCTAGGAACATATCTTGTATGTAGTGCTTCATGAAGAATTTCTAATCTTCCAAAAATAAAATACATTGGAAAACTTATTCTTTTTTGCAATTGTAATGATTTATCAAAATATGGTTGAGAATTTCTAAGATTTTTTATTTCAACATCCAAAAAAGAAAAACTTTTTTCTAAAGATGCTTTTAAATATTCATGTTCTTTAGCTATTCTTCTTTTTCTCGTATTATAATCTAAAGTTTTTAATTGCTCAGTTGGATAATCTTTTTCTATTGTTTCCATATTTGTTTGATACTGATATAATCTATCATCTATCTTTTTTATTAAATCAAAATATTCTTTCATATTTTTATACCCTTGGTAAGATAGTTCTAGCTTCTACTAATAATCGATTAATATTTAAAATCTCTATATTAACTTTATTTTCCACACCTATCATTTGACTAAGAGTTCGTTCATAAGATTCAAGTTGTTCATTATCAATGGATGCTCCAACTCTATCTTTTACATTTTCAAGAAAATCAGTTCTCATATTCTTAAAACTATTTTGTATATCTTCAAACTTCTCCATATTATTTATCCTTTATATAAACATATCTTGAGTTCCTATACTCAATTTAGAATCTTTTATAAAAACAACCAAACCATTTTCTTCATCTATATTTGTATCAAATAAAATACCCCAACTGCCATCTCGTGAAAAATAAATTGTTACTGGTCTAATATCACTTTCAATATCTATATGTTCATTATAAATATCTAAAAAATATTGTTTTATCAAATCGATAATTTTTTCTTTATTTTCATCAATATATTCTAAATACTCTTTATAGTTCTTTTGTTGTATTTCTAAAATAGTATCATTTTCATCAAGCTCTACAACTATTTTAACTTTATAATCTTTTCCGAAAAGATTAATAGTTTCATATTTGTATAAATTATATTTATGCTCTAATTGACCAAAAATTTCATCAAACATTTTCTTCCTCCAATTGTAACTTCTTTTTAGCTTTGGAAATACCACCACTATGTGGAATATTTCCATGAACTTCTTGAGGTACCAAATCCATAGATTTCATATCATTTCTTTCATGCCATGTTAATTTCTTTTCTTTTCTATATTGTTTTACATCCAATATTGACCAGTTGCTTTTCCCAGTTTTACTTTCTTGATTCCACTGATCAGATAAATTCTGATCTGCTTGATAAAAATTGTCATCTCGCTGAGTAGTAAAATCATTTATTTCTACACTTCCTTTAGATATAGCTTTAAAATCAGGTTCACCATCTTTAAACTCTATACCATCAATATTATATTCATCTAATATTTCACCCCAAGTTCTCTTATTTCCATAAGGTTGTTTTGGAACAGTATCTCTATCAGGTTTAAATGTCGAATTACCCGGATCACCACTCCATGTTCCATTAGTCTGGGGAATATTTTTATATTTCACATCATTCTGTACAGTTTTTGTATCTTGTGTTAAATAGTCTTTCTGCGATAAATCACCTTTTATTAATCTTGCATTTAATACTTGAGTTAATCCAGCAACTTGTAATTGTAGACTATTTAATTGCATTTTTGTTTGCTCATAAAGCATATCTATTTGATATTTAGCATTTTTTACAAGTTCAACTCGTCTTTGCATATTTAGACAATTTTCTCTTGCTTTTTGGTATCCTCTTTGAGCCATCATCTCTTCATAAGTTGCTTTTGAAACATAGGTAGTAGCTGCTGCAATTACTACTGGATTACCACTTGATAATGCTATAGCCTCTTGTTGTAATGCTCGTGCTAGTTGAGCTGTTTTTTGTGCCAATACTGCTTGTTTCTGCATTTCATGTGCTTTGGCAATATTCAAAAAATTGTTTGAAATATTAAGTTCATTATTAACTTCATTTTGTTTCTTCTGTAACTCATTTACAACAAAATTTATTTTATTAGTAATTCGATCTTTTACAGAGAACACTACCTGTATAGTAGTTTTAAAAATTCTAATATCTCTTATGTCTACTTGCAATTAATTATCCTTATGTTGATTCATAATCTCTTTGTATAGATACTAATTTTCTTAAATATGGTATTTGCTCATTTGTATTGTTTTCAAATGTTCTAAATACTTGCAATAATTCTCTATAAGTTTCTTCAAACTGTGCCCTTTTTGAATCTTGCCAAGTTCCACCTAATGTTTCAAAAGAATGATTTAGTCTTCCTGTGGCATTTTGTAATGTCTCTAAATAATTATGAAGTTCATGTACAAACTGTTCCAACTCATCAGGATTTATATTAACTTGTGCCATCTTACCAATCTCCTATATTTTAAAATTATCTAAATCATCCAAATCAATATCACCACCATCAAGTTCATTATCTATATTGATAGTTTGATTTTTGTTTACTGATTTAGTTCTCATAGTTACAGACATTGTAATTTTTCTGAATGCGTCTATAATTTTACTTGCATCCTCTGCATAAAACAGTGGATTTTCACATCCTGATATAAATTTCTTTAAAACACTTTTATCCGCTGAACCAATGGCTACCGCCATTCTGTCACATTTCGCACTTCTACCACTATTAACAAAATTATCTAATGGGTCTTTCCAATCATCAGTTGGTTCACCATCAGACAATAGAATAATAGTTGGTCTATAATCTCGACCTTTAAATATACCTTTATCCTCTATCATAGCTTTTGCCATTTTAAATGCTGTTCCCATAGGTGTAGCCCCATGCACACTTAAAGGCTGAAAACCTATATTGGAAACTTCTGTTAATTCTGTATGCAAATCAACTCCATTCTCACTACCAAATGTAATAATAGATAATTTTATAAAAGTTTCCATTGTTTCAGCTTTTTTAAACTCTTTTATCATTGCATCAACTGCTATATTTAAAGTTTCTATACTATCACCACTCATGCTATAACTTGTATCTAACAATAGTACCACTGGTATAGACTTAGGTTCTTCTACTGTAAAATCTGCTGGATCAAATGCCATAATTAACTCCTTTTGTTATTTGTTTTAATTGTACCTAATATTTCACTATTATAAACTAATGTAACGTCATTTAGTGTCACTTTAATAAGTAAGTGATTTTAAGTCTACTGAATTTCTACATCTATTTTTTATTATCATTTTTCTAGTTTTCATAAAAGCCTACAGACAAAGAACCAAACATCCCTTCCAATTCACTAATCGTTTGATCTTTGAAACTTGGAATAAGAATGACTATATCGTCAGAAGCACGTGATATAGCTACATACATTAACCTATAGATCGTATCGTAATCCAAAGATTTCATATTTGATAAACTATAGAGATCAATATAAACTTTTTCATGTGTGCTGCCTTGCAATTTATGTATTGTTGAAGCATAGATATACTTCACATCAGCAAAGGCTTCACGTGTTTTAAAAAATACTTCCCATAGCTTCTTCTTTTCCTCTTTCTTTTTCTCTTTTTTAGCCTGTTTTGCTATATCTGAAAGCTTTTTATTGAAAACAGCTTGACTCTCAGGATCTATCACTCGAAATTCCTCTTCATCAGTAGATTCAGTTGCCTTGCATGTCCAATACTCAATTCCTAATGGTGTAAATATATCTTTTTTAGCATCCTTAATTGTTACTACTTCACTATTATGAAACTTAGTAATATCATTTACACTATACGCACTGTTAAAAATAATTTTATCCCCTCTAAGCAAAGCAGGAGGATTATTTAAATCTCTATCATTCCAATATTTATTGC
>DQSS01000165.1 GCA_015663165.1 Arcobacter sp.
AATGATAAAGATTTTAGAAAATGGCAAGATGAATGTTATTTAGAATTTTATAATGACAACCAAAAAGGGAATATTGGAACAACTGTTAATCACTTTGGATTTAAAATCATGAAAGAAATTGATCTAAGCAACAAAGTAGTATTGGAAGTTGGTCCGGGGAGCATAGAACATTTAGATTATAATAAGACTAAAGCAAATAAATATATATTAGCAGATATAAATAAAGATTTTTTAGATATTTCATCAAAAAGACTAAAACAGTATGGAATAAAAAATATAGAAACAATTCAGGTTGAGGGATTGGAGATAGAATTAGATAATAATAGTATTGATATCATTATTACATTTCATCAGTTAGAACACATTTATGAATTAGATACTTATTTACAAGAATTAAAAAGGGTATTAAAACCAAATGGCATTTTAATAGGTGCAGTTCCTACCGAAGGAGGAATTGCATGGGGTACAGGAAGATTTTTAACTTCAAGACGGTATGTAAGAAAAAATATGGATTTTGATTATGATAAAATTATTTGTTGGGAACACCCAAACTTTGTAAATAAAATAAAAAATTTATTAGATAAGAATTTTACAAATATCAAATCTATTAAAAAACCTTTTGGAGTATTGCCTATGGATTTGAATTTATCCTGGTCATTTGTCTATAGGAATGATAAATAATGAATATCTATAAAACAGTACTGTCTCAAAATATATATAAGCTTTTGTCTTTATATGATACAGATAAATTTTCATCAACTTACGGCTATGGGGATAGAGAATATTGGGGTTGGAAGACAAAAGACTTTTCTAATGCTACTTTGCAGGGGGGAGTTTATAGCTTAGCTATCGCATTGACATTAGATTTATTTAATAAAGAGCAAGAAAATAAAATATTGGAAATAATTGATTCAGCTATTTTAGCTATTGAAAATATAAGAACTAAAAATGGTTCTGTTATTGAAGCATATCCTAATGAAAATTCTTTTTGCGTTACGGCATTGGTTGCATTTGATGTTTTGTCTGCTATTAAACACCTTGATACCAAAATTACCAGTGAAAAGAAAAAAAAATACCTTGATACTATAAAACCTCTTATTGGGTTTATAACAACAAATGATGAAGAGCATGCTATTATTTCCAATCATTTGGCAACAGGAGTTGCAGCAATTGTCCTATGGAATAAACTGACCAATGACAACAATCAAAGAGACAAAGAACTCCTGGAAATTATTTACCAACATCAATCAGATGAAGGATGGTACAGAGAGTACGAAGGTTCGGATCCAGGATATCAAACACTTTGCACCTATTATCTGTTTTGTGCTTATGAAATTTCAAAAGATAAAGTGTTATTAGAGAGCCTTAAAAAATCAGCAAAATTCTTAAATTATTTTATTCATCCTGATGGAACTATAGGTGGGCTTTACGGTTCGAGAAATACAGAAATTTTTTATCCAGCGGGCATTATTGGATTATCAAATGAGATAGAAGAGTTCACAATGATGGCAAAATACCTTGAACCAAGAGAACAGCATCTATTACCTCAGAATATTGATATAGGGAACTATATTCCATTTTTAAACTCTTATGCTGTAGCATCTTTATATTATGAAGAAAATCATCAAAGTATAGTGTCTAGCAATAAAGAGCCATTTTATAAAAAAGAACAAGCAAAAGATTTTAAAAATACAGGCATATATTTATATTCAAATAAAACCTATTTTTCTATTATAAACTATAAAAAAGGTGGTACTTTAAAAGTTTTTAGTAAAAAAACAAATTCCATTGATATCGAAGATGGTGGACTTTTTGGAATATTAGCAAATAAAGATAAATTTTCTACACAACAATTTGATGATACTATAGATTTTAAAGATAAAAAGATAAAAAGTAATTTCTATAAGATCAATACATCTTCTGCAAATCCACTAAACTTCATAATATTAAGAGTTCTTTCACTTACTATTTTTAAATCAGTTTATCTGGGAAATGTATTTAAAAAATTTATAGTAAATATGCTGATGACTGGAAAGAATAAAGTAGATGGGACAGTAATCAAAGAATTTGAATTTCTAGAAGATATGATACTTGTTAAAGAAAAAATAAACTTACCAAAAAATTGTAAAAAGGTAAAGCATATTGGGAAATCAAAAGCTATCCATATGGCGTCAAGTGGCTACTTTATTTCTCAAAATTTTTACAATACAAAATCTGAGTATGTGGAATTTACAAATGCTTAAACTCACTCCAAGGCTTAAACCATACTATACTTTTACTGATTGGATAGCAGCACTAAATATAATTCAAAAAAACCCAATAGAAAAGTATGAAAAAGAATTTTCGACTAAGTTTGGAAATGATTTTGGTATTATGTTTCAGCATGGACGGACAGGTTTATATGCGCTTTTGAAAGTTTGGGAACTTGAAGATGATGAAGTGATATGCCCTGCGTACACTTGCGTGGTAGTACCGAATGCCATAGTGCTTAGTGGGAATATACCTGTCTTTATAGATAGTGCCGCAGACAGTTTCAATATGGATTTGGTGTTATTAGAACAATCTATTACAGAAAAAACCAGAGCTATAGTAGTGACACATATCTTTGGCTATCCGATGGATGTTTTAAAAGTTCAAAAGTTGGTAAAAAAAGCTGAAAACAAATACGGTCATAAAATTTATGTCATTCAAGATACAGCTCATAGTTACGGTGCAAAATGGGAAGATCAATTAGTTACAAAATATGGTGATGCTTCAATATTTGGCTCAAATATCAGTAAGGTTATCAATTCCATCTTCGGTGGTATAGTGATCAGTGATTCCGAAGAAACATATCATAAATTGAAAATTTGGAGAGAAGAACATACAAGAAAAATTGGTATTTTAAAAGAGCTAAAAAGATTTATTTATTTTATAGCAGTAAATATTGCTTTTAACTCTTATGTATATGGATTTGTCAATTGGCTCGAAAAAAAAGGTTTTCTAGATAGATTTGTAAAGTATTTTGAAGATGACAAGATCTATTTTCCTGCTGATTGGGATTTTTATCCATCAGATATAGAGGCTAGAGTTGGATTAAACCAGCTAAAAAAATATAATTATATAATAGAAAATAGAATAATAAATGCCAAGAAATGGATAAAAACGCTTGAAAACAGAAATATAGAATTCAAAGACGATATAGATGGCTGCACATATAGTCATTGTACAGGTCTGGTCGAAGATAGAGAAAGATGGCTCGAAGAATATAGGCAAAAAGGTAGTCAGCTTGGAATCATTATAGAATACTCAATACCCTATATGAAAGCCTATGAAAAATACAAAAAAGGAGAATATCCGGTAAGCTTGGAATATAGTA
>DQSS01000398.1 GCA_015663165.1 Arcobacter sp.
AGATTAGTAGCTACAGAGCATTATATGACGAAAAAAGGCAAATAAGATGATAAAAAAATACGAAATGATAAACCCTATGAATGTAGTATCTGTATCAATACAAGATGAAGATAAAAGAACAGATGAATATGTATGGCTATGTAAGCTAGTAACAAAAGAAACTATACTTTTACGATATAACCCACTACTAACTATTAAACAGTTTGTAAAATACGGTTATGCAGTTACACACTTTGAAGATGAAACAAACGAAATAGATTTTGTTAATATAGAACAAACAATGACTTTTATCGACTATTACGGTTTTGAAGTAACACAAATCAAAGATACTGAATCAAACAATACAATAATTAAAAACTTTGATACTTATGTTCAAGCTGATAGATATATCTTAGAACAAGATTTAAAAAAGCTTATTGACAAAACAAAGGAATAAATTATGAGTTCATACAAAACGGCATTATCAATTAACTTGGTAATGAATAGTGCCATTAAAGGCTCTAACTTCTTAAATGCAAGTGTAAACAAACTTCATACTTATGCAAAAAAAGTTGAAAAAATATCACTTTTAAAAAGTACACCATTCCCTAAACTAAACTCTAATATAAATAAGCTCTCTATTGGGCTTGGAGGTCTTAAAAGACAAACAGCAAAGATAAGTGCTAACCCTATAAATCTTGGATTAGAAACAACAAATATGAAACTAAAGCTTGTAAGAAAAGATATTACAAGCATAGCTCAAAAATCAAGAGAAGCACGAAATTATAGTAAATTATGGGCTGATGATTTACAAAGAGGAGCACAAGTTGCAAATACAAAGATTAAACATACTGGTAACTATTTATCAAATAAAGCTAAAGTAGGCGGTGCAATCGCTACTGCTGGTGTTGTCGGAGCAATGAGTACATTGAACCCTATTGATAAGGCTATTACTTTTGAAAGTTCTATGGCTGATGTAGTAAAAGCTACAAATGCTGATAAGATGGAAGCTTTACGCTTAAAAAAAGAGATTTTATCGACTGTAGCAAATGGTTCTCTTATTGATCCATCAAGTTTAGCTCAAATATATGCTGGAGGTGGTAAAAGTGGTATAAACACAGATAAACTTCCACAATTTGCTAAAACGGTAGCTATGGGAGCCGTTGCAATGGACATAGAAGACTATAATAGTGCTGGAGCTACTTTTGCTTTAATGGCTGAAAAAATGAATTTACCTATAAGCAAGGTAAACACCTTAATGGATGCCTTCACTCATATGGAAAATAAAGGTACTCAATCAGCAAACAAAATGATTAACACTACAGGGCGATTAGCTGGTACTTTTAGCTCATTGAATTTTAAACCTAAAAATGCCGTTGCAGTATCCAGTTGGTTAAACTCTTTAGCACCTGATGCCTCAACCGCTGCAACAAACTTTAAAATACTTACAAATAGACTTTTAAAAACAAATAGCGAATTTGGTTATCTTGATAGAATCAAAAAAGGTGGTGCTGGAGCTATCGCAGGGGTAATAACTGATATAAAATCTTCTATGACTGATGATATGATACTTAAAAAGTTTGGCAGTGAAGCTTTTAACATAATTCAAACAATGAGTACCAAAACTGGGCTATTAAAGAAAAATTTAGGCTTCATGAAAGGAAATCAATCAGTCGGTGCAATGTCTAATGAATACAAAGTAAAAATAGCCACTACAGGTGCAAGAGAGACAATGGCACGAAACAAAACTAATGTATCTATGATAGGGGTAGGGGATGAACTTAAAAAGCCTTATATCGCTTTATATGAAGCTACCGCTAAAGCTATTACAGGTGTAACAAAATTTTATAAATCAAATAAAGAGTTAATAAATACCCTAGCCCCTATAGCTCTTGGAATTGGTGCTACTGCTATAGCTATAAAAGCTATATCAACCGTTATCAATCCTTTTATTGGTTTAACTAAGGGTATTTGGAAATTTAGGAGTCAATTAAAAACAGGTGCTATATTCGCTTATAAAATAGCTCTAAGTGGTTTATCAATGACAAGTAGCTTTATAGGTAGTGCTTTTAGTGGTGCTATTGGTTTTATTAGAAGTTTCAGTTTAGCAACTACTTTAGCAACTGCTAAACAATGGCTTTTTAATATAGCTCTAAATGCAAACCCTATAGGTTTAATAGTTCTTGGTATCAGTGCAATTATTACAGCTGGAGTTTTATTATATAAAAATTGGGATTATTTAAAAGCTAAAGCAGTTGAAATTTGGAACGGAATTACTAAAGCTATAAAATCGCCTTTTGTAACTTTGTTTAATTGGATAGAAGACAAATTTAAAGCCGTTCTTGGAATAATTAGCAAAATTAAAGGTTTTGCTTCTAAAGTTTCTAATATTGGCTCTAATGCTTTAAATAGAGTTAAAAACGGTGCTTCTAGTGCTTGGAGTAGTACAAAAAATTTCTTTGGTTTTGGCTCTGATAAAAAAGAAGATAAATTAAAAAGTAAAGTTTTAAAACCCGCTAACAATTTAAACTATTCAAATATTGCTACAGTTTTAAAAACTACTAACATTAAAGAGATGACAATTCCTGCAGTAGAAATACAAAGTCCTTCTAGTATTTCAGAAAGTTTTCTTAACTCTCAAAATTCTGTATCAAACAACAGTTTAAACAAAACTCAATCAACTGTTACAAATAATTTCAATATTACAATAACTTCTACAGATGGAATAATAGATGAGGAAGCTTTAAAAGAGCAGTTTATAAGAATTCAAAAAGCAGTTAGATATGATGAGATGTGTGAGCAATATGAAGATATTGCATAAAATATGCTACAATTACATTAGTGGAAGAGAGCCGAAGCTCTCTTTTTAATGTAATGGTATTGCGAGTACCATCAAAACCACTAATGCAAGTATCAAGTACATTGTGAGGACTCCTTTCAGAGGTTTGCCCTCACTCCTCTTTCCCTTAAATACGCCCTATCGCAATAA
>DQSS01000259.1 GCA_015663165.1 Arcobacter sp.
GAAAAAGAAGCTATTTATCGTGATTTTAGAGCAGGAGACATTCGTCACTCTAATGCTAACATATCAAAAGCACAAAATTTTGTAGGCTATACTCCGACTCATGATATTTATCAAGGGATGAGAGAGGCTGCCCAGTGGTACATTGAATCTATTATAAAAGCATGATAGATAATAAGATAATAAGATTTAAATATGCTTGAATCTTTAATTACAATATCTATTGTAACAGGAACACTATTGTCCATATTTCTTGGTAGTCGTAACCAGATAAATCATTTGATAATACTCTATACAATGTATTTATATCATTTATTTTTTATAGTTACATTCTATTTTATCTCACTTACAAGAACTTCTGACGCATTCAATTATTATCATAGAACACTTGAAGTTATAGAGAATAACTCCTTATTAGAGTTATCTATGGGAACTAAATTCATTGACAATCTAACATATCTACTGATTAACTATTTTTCTTTTTCATACTTTAATGCATTTTTATTATTTGGCACAATAGGTTTTTTTGGTATTCTTCTCTTGTATAAAATAGTATTTAAGCATAGTATTATACACCCCCATATGGCTCTATTCTTTTTCCTTCCAGGACTTCATTTTTGGCTGGCAAGCCTTGGAAAAGATTCTACAATATTCTTTTTCTTAGTACTTTCTCTTTGGGCAATAATAAAAAATAAGATTTTCTTGATGACCTTCTCCATTATCTTGGTATTTCTCATACGGCCACATATAGCCCTCATGTTAATCACAAGTATAGGAATATATTTAATGGTGAAATCACAAATAAATCTGTGGATTAAGATATTTTCTTCAATTGTATTGTTAAGTATTTCAGTAATTGTTTTACAAAGTGTTATGCAATACGTAGGTATAGGTAATTTAGATTTAGCAACGATAAATGCATACATTGAACAAAGACAAGGTTATAATTTAGAAGGTGGGTCAAGTATCGACATATCAAATATGAATGTTTTTGTACGGTTTTTAACATTTTGGTATAGACCACTATTTGAAAGTTCCAATATATTATATCTTCTTATATCATTTGAAAACTTAATCTTAATTTTCATGACCTTATACATCATTGTAAACCGAAAATATATAATTTGGAATTATGCAGCAACGGTTTCTGTCATATATATAATCTTAGTTAGTTTTATTTTATCAAGTACAATAGCTAATTTTGGAATAATAATTAGACAGAAAATGATGATTATACCTATGTTTTACTATCTATTTTATATGGTAGTCAACAATAAGTCATATAATAATATTAGACGAGTATCATGTTAAACATATTCTCAAAAATATCATATAAATTTTCGACAAATGCAATTTTTATTTTATATAGTATTGTTGGAGATTTACTTTTAAGTCAAGAAATATTTGGGAAATTTTCTATTATATTAGCTATAGAGATTTTAATATTTAATATCTCTGATTACTTTAATACTAGATATTTATTGGGGAAATTTTCATCAAAACCTGAAAAATATTATCTAAAAGAAATATTATCATTTAAAATATTTTGGGGGTTATTAAGTATAATAGTTTTTTCTTCTATCTTCTTGTTCTATCAAGTTCCATGGTATTGGATTGCTATACTCATAGCCATAAATTACATACAAATATTATCTTCTACTATTGCAACTTATAATTTTGCAAATAATAGAAATATTCAAATACTTATTTCAAATATAATAGGTATGCTAATTGCTACACTTACCATTATTTTATATTATTATTTTTATGGGAAAGTTGATATTTTTATTTTGTTAATAAGTTTACTTTCTTATCGAGCAGTAGAAATAGTAGTGCTCTATAATAGTATTAATCTTATTGAAGTAAATAAAACATATAAATATACAATTCAAGACATTAAAGAAGCATTTTCATTTTATATACAATTGGTAATTTCTATGGCAAGTGCAAAATTATTTATGCTTTTTTTACCTTCTTTTATTTCTTATAGTAAAATTTCCATTATTGCAACATATGAATATATTTTAGCAATACCATTATTTTTAATTTCTGTGCTAACAATGTCCACCTATAGTCAATTACATCATACTAAATTGCAAATTAGCTTTCAACCTAAGCTCTACAAATCTATCATAATAAAATATTACAAAAAAGCCATACTAGTCTCTTTATTTTTTATGGTTATACAATTAATATATATTTTTTATATAAAATCAAATTTAATACAATATTTACCTTATTTGCTTATTCAAGATATCACTATAGTATTTAGTGCTATGCAGGGGTTTTTACTATTTTTTTGGAAATTAGATAAATTATATATAGTCATTACCATTATAATGTTTATTACAAAAAATACTGTATTATTATACTTAATAAGTATATACGGCATAATTGGTTACTTTTGGATTGCTGTAATTTTGGAAATATCAATTTTATTATATATTCAATATAGTATTTATCAAAAACATAGAATTACATTAAAAAAAGGGTCTATTGATGAATAAAAGACAGATACTTAAAAAAATAAATACATTATCAAATATTTTCATAAGTATATTATCTATCTTTCCTATGTTTATAAAAAAAAATCTTTTTTCTTTTGGGAACTATCTCCCTGGCATAGTAGGTGTATATTGGCGATATATTACTTTCAAATCTATCTCAAAAGATAGTGGAGTAAATATATATATAGCTAAAAATGTTTATTTGAAAAATATTGAAAATATTATTATTGGTTCAAATGTCTCAATTCATGAAATGTGTTATTTAGATGGATATGGCGGCATAACAATTAGCGATAATGTTTCAATTGCACACAGCTCATCACTAATTTCTTTCGACCATACATATCAAGATATAAACACACCAATAAAATATAACCCTTCGATAAAAAAAGAAATTACTATTGATACTGATGTATGGATAGGTGCAGGTGTTAGGATATTAGGAGACGTTACTATTGGTACACGGGTTATTATTGCGGCAGGAAGTGTTGTGACCAAAAATACAGAAGCACATTCAATATATGGTGGTATCCCAGCAAAGAAGATTAAAAATATGGAGATGCAATGAAACCTAAACTAATCAGAATTACAACGGTACCCATATCATTAAAAATACTCCTGAAAGACCAATTAAGATTTATGAATCAACATTTTGAAGTTGTGGGTATTTCTAGTAGAGGAGAGGAACTTTTTGATGTGCAAAAAGATGAAGGCATACGGACTGTAGCACTTGAGATGAGTAGAGAAATAACGCCTTTCAAGGATTTCTTTTCATTGATGAAAATGATTTTTGTACTGTTAAAAGAAAAGCCCAC
>DQSS01000221.1 GCA_015663165.1 Arcobacter sp.
AGGCAATTCTTCTGTTCCTATTTCTATAAGTAGAGGTTTTAGCATAAATTTCCTTTTTTATTGCAATTTTATCAAAATTAATTGTTTCTAAATTGTTATTTTTACTATTTATAATTTCTTTGAAAATAAAAAAAGGAGAAAAAAATGAAAAAAGCTTTCCCAATTGTTCTTTCAATAGTAGCTCTATCAAGCTTATATGCAAATGATAAATTTGCTAATAAAGATACATCTATTTCTGTACCAGTAACTGATCAAGAAAAAAGAGAAATTAGAGTTGCTAAAAAAATTAAATTTAACACAATTCCTTCTCAAACTAAAAAGTTAGAATATAAAACTCTTTTAAAAACAGGTGATGAGTTAAATGGTGAAATTTTTGGATTATTAAAAGACGAAAATGGCAAACCAATAAGAGAAGAAGATGGAAGTTTATATATTTGTAATGGACAATTTGGAGGAAGTGGGCCAGACCATACTCAATTTATTGAAAAAAATGGAAAAATTTATATGATAACTCAGTTTGAGTGTCAAATAGGAGCAATATATAAATCTGAGTTAGAACAAGATCCAAAAACTGGCGAATTAACACCTAAAAATTTAGAATATATATCTGAAAAAGATTATCATGGTGGGTGGGTTCATTGTGCAGGTTCAAAAACTCCTTGGAATAGTTTTTTAGGAAGCGAAGAGTATGAACCAAATGCTAAAAAACTTGATCCAAAAACAGGAAAGCTTGATGCATATTATAATTTAAAAGCTCCTTATTTTGGAGGTGATTTAAAAAAATCAAGCCCATACTATTATGGATGGATAACAGAAATAAAATTAGACGATAATGGGAATGCTTCTTATACAAAACATTATAGTATGGGAAGATTTTCTCATGAATTAGCTTATGTAATGCCAGATCAAAGAACTGTATATTTATCAGATGATGGAACAAATACAGCTCTTTTTATGTATATTGCAGATAAACCAGCAGACTTATCATCAGGAACACTTTATGCAGCTAAATGGATTCAAATAAGCTCAAAAGGTGCAGGAAAAGCAAAACTAAAATGGATAAAATTAGCACATGGAAGAGATTTTGAAATAAAAAGAATGGTTGATAGTAGATTAAAATTTAATGATATTTTTGATGAAGCTAAACCAAAAAATGGTACTTGCCCTATTGGATATACTTCAATTAACACATCAGCAGGTCATGAATGTTTAAAAATAAAACCTGGTATGGAAAAAGCAGCAGCATTTTTAGAATCAAGAAGATATGCAGCTATAAAAGGAGCAACTACTGAATTTAGAAAAATGGAAGGAATTACTTACGATCCAGATAAAGAGAGATTATATATATCAATGAGTTCTATTGGAAAAGGTATGGAAGATAATAAGAAAAAAGGAAAACCAAACAATAAATATGATATAGGTGGAAATAATGATATTAGATTAAAATATAATCCTTGCGGAGCAGTTTATGCTCTTGATATAAGAAAAAGTGATGAATCTAACTTTGTTGCAAAAAATATGTATTCAATAATTGAAGGAAAGCCTAAAAAATATCCTAAAAATAGTAAATATGCAATTAATAAATGTGATATAAATTCAATTGCAAATCCAGATAATATTACTTATTTACCTGGAAAATATGTTTTATTAATAGGCGAAGATACTTCAAAACATCAAAATGACTATTTATGGGCATTTAATACAAGAAAAAATAAACTTCAAGATAGAGTAGTAACAACTCCTTATGGTTCTGAAACTACATCAGTATATTGGCAACCAAATCTAAATGGATTTAGTTATATTAATTTCGTAACTCAACATCCATACGGTGAAACAGACCAAGATAAAAAAAGAAATCCAGAAGATGTTCAATCAATCATAGGTTATATACAAGTAAAATAATGTTAAAGAAAATATCTATTATATTAATCCCTCTTATGGGATTTTCTTTAGATTTTTCTTCTACAAATGGTTATGATATTAGAACAAAATATCTAAAACATCCAAGTGCATATATTCCTTCAATGTGTTATACTAAAACTATTGATAAAAACAACAAAGCTCATAATCCATGTTTTGCTTGCCATGTAAAAAACACTCCTCCAAATTTTGTTTTGAATGATGATATATTGCAAACTGCTTATCTATTTCCTCAACCAGCATCAGTAAATCCTTTTAAAAATTTATTTAAAGACTTTTCAAAAAGAGTAGCTCAAATTAGTGATAAAGAGATTTTAGAATATATAGATAAAAGTAACTATTTAGATGAAAATGGAAATATTATTCTTGCTAAAAAATTAGCTAATTTACCAAAAGAGTGGGATTATGATGGAGATGGTAAATGGAGTGGTTACATTCCTGATTGTTATTTTAATTTTGATAAAGATGGATTTGATAGAGATAAAAAAAACAAACCAACTGGATGGGTAGCTTTTGCTTATATGCCTTTTTTAGGTACATTTTGGCCAACAAATGGCTCTACAGATGATGTATTAATAAGACTTCCAAAAGCTTTTAGAACCAACACAAAAGATGGTGAATTTAATGCTACAATATATAAAGTCAATTTAGCAATTGTGGAGTCTTTAATAAAAAGAGCTGATATTCCTATTCCAAAAGTTAATGAAAAAAAACTTGGAGTAGATTTAGATAAAGATGGAAAACTTTCATTTGCAACTAAAATAAAATATGACTGGGCACCTTTAAAAAATAGATTTATGTATTATGTAGGATATGCAAAAAAACTTCAAAAAGAAGGAAAAATACATTTAGCAGCTGGATTATATCCTGAAGGAACAGAGTTTTTACATTCTGTAAGATATATTAGACCTTTAAAGAATGGAGAAATTACTCTATCTAATAGAATGAAAGAATTAAGGTATGCTAAAAAACTACAATGGTTAAATTATGCTACTTTAAAAAATAAAGGATTAGCTAATTATCAAGAAAAAGACTTCTCTCCTGATGAATTAGAAGTTTTTTCTGGAAATATAGAAATAGGAATATATAATAAACTTGGTTGGGTTTATCAAGGATTTATAGAAGATAAAAATGGAAACTTAAGACCACAAAGTTATGAAGAGAGCTTAAATTGTATTGGATGTCATAGTGGAGTTGGAGTTATAACCGATTCAACTTATGCATTTCCAAGAAAATTAAACAATTATAAATATGGATGGTATCATTGGAGTGAAAAATATTTAAAAAATGTTCCAGAATTTCAATACATAAATAAAACTTATGAATATAGCAACTATTTAAAATTAAATAACAGTGGTAATGAATTTAGAACAAATGAAGAAGTAATAAAAAAATTTTTTAATAGTGATGGCAGTATAAAACAAGAAGCTATTGAAAAACTTCATAAAGATGTTAGCTATCTTTTATATCCAAGTTACAAAAGAGCTATTATGCTAAATAAAGCTTATAAAGCCTTAGTTGAGACTCAAACTTTTATAGATGGAAGAGTAGCTCATATTAAACCTTTAAAAAATGTCTATAAAGAAGTCCCACCAGAGAAAAAAACTGGGAATAAAATTTATAATCCACCACCAATTATGTTTAAATAGTTTTTATAAATAGGCTCATCTACATAAAGCCCATCAATTGTAAATGGGCC
>DQSS01000188.1 GCA_015663165.1 Arcobacter sp.
ATTCCAAAAGGAAAAAAGTTAAGTTTTATAGATTTTTATTTGATGAAATTGGGTAAAAAAACCTGATTTCAAACCCCCGATAGTTTCATTAAGCCGATATTGATAGTTTTCATGTAAAAATAAAATGACAGTAGTTTACTCATTTATTTATAATTTAAATCATCTCTATTTTTTGGATGATGAAAATGTAAGTTATGGTCACAAGCATTCGATATAACGGAAGTATCAAAAGTTATAGTACCTATTTCTTTCCAGTTTTTATTTTTCTTTATTATTGTATTTGCTACAGATATATTAAAAACCAATTTTTCTCCATTTTGTATTTTTAATTCTTCTCTAAAATCAATTGCATTATTTTTATTGATAGTATTTGCTTTTATTTTCATCCATTTTGGTGTAATTATATAGTTGTTATTATTTTCTTCTAGATTAGATACTTCATAAAGTTGTCTTATTGTTGGGTTCTTATCTGCATTATTGAAAGAGTGTGTAACTTTTATAGTATATAATAAATTTTTTAGAACAGCAGATGTTAGTGAAATCTTAGGTTCATTGCTTAGTTCAACTGCGGTAAAATACTTCGCATTTGTTCCACCTAAATCTTCAATAAGAAAAAAGTTTGCACTAGTGGATTTATTTATTTTATTTGGATTGGTTGTGGGAAAGATTTTTCCTGCAAAACCAAAAGCTCTTAAATCAGTATTTTTTGTATTTGAAAGTGCAGTTGATGCTCTAGCTATAATAAGTGCTTTAGTATTTTGTTTAAAATATCCACTATATATATTTTTTTCTTGAATATGCCAAATACCTTTAAAACATATTCCATTTGGATGAGCTAATTTATCAAATGATTTAAGTATGTCATTTTTATCTTCTAGTGTTCTCTTTGCATCTTTTGATATAATATCTTCATGGTTTTTATATAGTTTATTAAATGAGATATTATTTTGAGGTAGTTTTTTAAGTGGTTTATCAGATACCGTATTCCATATATTGTTGAAACTCAATTTTTTTGTATGATTATCTAATTTGATATTATTTTCATTTGCACAGCCAATAATGCTAAGAGTAATTATAGTAAGTAATAAAAATTTCATAATATATCCTTTTCTTAGATTATATCACAGATATGAATGATTTATGTTTTTAATTATATTTTAGGTAAAATTCTATAAATTAAAAATGGAATATTATGATAAATAAAAAAAATAAAAATGCATTTACTCTTTTAGAATTGATGGTAGTTATTCTTATACTTGGACTTTTAGCCTCATTTGTATTACCTAAGTTAACAGGTAAAAGTGAAGAAGCTAAAGTAAAAGTTGTATGTATTCAGATGAAATCAATATCACAAGCTTTGAAAATGTATAAAGTGGATAATTCAAATTATCCATCAACATCAGAAGGTTTACAACTATTGTCTAAAAAGGGTTATTTTGAAGATGATAAGATACCAAAAGATTCTTGGAAACAAAAATATATTTATACTTCAGATGATAATAGTTTTGATATTATCTCTTTTGGAGCAAATAAAAAAGAGGGTGGTTCTGATGATATTTACTACTCTAAGTGTGAAGAGTAGATATTAAAAAATCTTTTACATTAATAGAAATTATGATTGTAATTATACTAATTTCTATTGTTTATTATTTTACTATTAATACTTTTAATATAAAAACACAAGTAAAGAATGTAAATTTATACAATCTAAAAGAAAAACTTTTAAATTATGGGTTTAATAACTCAATATCTTTACAATGTATAAACGATGGTAAACTTTGTCATATACTTGTAGATGGCGAAGTTATAGAAGATACAATTGTTAACTTATTTGATGAAAAACCTACTGTTTATACGTATGATAAAAAGTTAGATATTATTGATTATCCAAGTTTAGAATTAAACAAATTTGATATTTTTGATGTTTGTTTTGTGTATAGTATAAATAAATATCAAAAATCAAATGATATGATTGTTGAAGTAGGTGAAAAGGTTTATATATTTAATTCTATATACAATAAACCTACTAATATAGAATATATATCAGATATAAGTATATATTTTGATGATAAAATTCAAGAGGTGAAAGATGCTTTTTAAATATGCTGGATATGATAAGCTAGGTAAAAAAGTTTATGGAAATATAGAAGCAGATACAATAGCAATTGCTAAAGCTAAAATAAAATCTAAAAAGATAATATATACATCTCTTATTAAAACAAAACTATCTTTAATCCAAAAATTATTCCAAAAAAAGAAAACTAAAGTATCAACTTTAGTGTTAGCCACAATTAGTAGAGATCTTAGCATATATTTAAAATCTGGAATTTCACTTTTAAATGCAATTAAACTAATAAATGAAAGATATAAAAAAGATAAAATATTAAGTGCTTTTTTTGAATCAATTATTACTTTTCTAGATGAAGGTAAAAATCTATATACTGCTTTAGAATTGCAAAAAATTATTGAATTACCAGAGTTTTATTTGCAATCTATCAAAATAAGTGAAGATGGAGGAATCCTACAAGGCGTACTTTTGGAGTTGTCAATATACTTAAAAGAACAATATAGACTTCAAAAACAAATATCTCAAGCTATGGCATATCCAACAGTAATAATAGTTATTGCTATTTTGATGGTTGGATTTATGCTTAGTTTTATAGTTCCAACTATTACTGAGATTTTTGATAAAAATGGTCAAGACTTGCCAGGTATTACAACTTTTGTTATCAATGCAGGAGATTTTGTAAATAAGTATTATCAATGGATATTTATCTCTTTCTTTGTATATATAGTATCATTTTCTTATTCTATGAAAAACTTTTCACTTTTTAAATATAAAGTTGATAGTTTATATTTAAAAATACCATTTATAGGTTCATTGTTGGAATTGGGAGAGCTTAGCAGATTTTCATATATGAATTCTATATTAATCCGTTCAGGCGTACCTGTAGTACAATCTTTTAAAATGGGTGCAAATATAATTAACAATGCTGTGATAAAAAAGTTATTTGAAGAAGCATCTTTAAAAGTTGTGGAGGGTGAAAAACTCTCAAATATACTTGATAAAAGTAAAATATATAAAGTAGATGTAGCTTTTATTCAAGCTATTGCAATAGGTGAAGAGACAAGTCAATTATCTGAAGTATTAAATAATCTAGCTGAGTTTTATACAGAAGCAAATAAAGATAAAATTGCCAAATCTCTTAGTCTTTTAGAGCCTTTACTTATGTTATTTGTTGGAGGTTCTATTGGGTTTATAATGATTGCAATGTTACTTCCAATTTTTTCTATGAGTGTTTAAGTAAGTATAACGATTGTATATTAGAAAAAAAGCTGTAATATTATTAATAACATTGATGTTCATCACTGCAATTTCAGTGTTGATATTAAAGAATTTAAAAGATAGTGAAAAGTTTTTTAATGTAATAGGTACAAATATAGATTTAGTTCAAACACAAATTACAATTACCAATGTAAACGAAGAAATAATGAGTTTTTTCAAAGATAAAAAAGATGAAGATATTTCTTCTTTTTTAGAACAAATACCAGAAAATATTCCATTTATAATAAGCAATAATATTAAGGTTATTATTACAATACAAGAATACAAAAATGACAATTTACATTATTTAAATAATATGACAAGTGGCTATTCAAAGAATAATTTTTTACTTAATATTGATTATGCAAATGTTTTTTTTGATATTGTTGAAGAGAAAAAAAAGATACTAAGTAAGAATAAATCAAATCTAAACCTTATATCAAGTAAGCAACAAATTACTAGTATAATCGATGAATACATTGCAAAGACAAGAGATACTAGAATACTAAATATAAAAGACAACTTCACACATTTTCCAATACCTGAAGATTCAAACGATACATTTATATCTTGTAAGTACGATATAAATATAAACAATATAAATTCATCGGTTGATATGGTATTTAAAGTTGGAGATACAAATACAACTAAAGCATTTAGTTTTAACTTTAGGAATAAAAATGAATAAAATATTTTTAATACTTATTTTACTTATAAGTACAAGCTTGCTTAATGCTACAAATATAAAAAGTATACAAGATGAATTTTATAAAAATGTAGTAAAACAAAATCTAAAAAATAATACTCCTAAAAAAGATTACAAAAAAAGACTACGACTTCATCGTTTAAATACAAAAATAAACAGTAAGTATATAAAAAGATTAGAAATAAAAGTAAAATATATGCTTTTAGAAAAAAAAATAAATGAAAATGAATTTATATCTGTAGTTGATTTGAAAAAACAACTATTTATACTTCTTCTAAAAAATAAAAATAAACTTACAATTATTGGTGTAGATTTAATATCTTCAGGAGAGATGAATAAAGAAGTTGAAGTTATACTTGGCGAAGACCACTACTTTAAAACTCCTGCAGGGGTATATAGTATAAAATTAGGATGGCGTTCTGATGGAACTTTTAAAAAAGACAATGTTACTTTAAGATATGGATTAAAGGATAGGTTTATTTACTACATAGGAATGGTTGATACTATTAGATATAATACTTTTACTAAAGATAAAACAAAACTATACAAAAAAGAGCAGTGGCAACTTTTATCAGATAAAGTAAATCTAGCAATGCATTCATATACGGAGTCATCAAGATTAGGGGTAAAAGACTCTCATGGATGTATCAGAATTAGCAACGAATTAAATGCTTTCTTAGATAAGAATAATGTTTTATATAAGAACTTCTACAAACAAAATAACTGGAAATTAAAACATTCCAAAAAACCAAAAATATCAAAAAATAAAAATCTTGCAGGGGAATACTTAATCATTTTTGATAAAATTTAGGTGATATTTAGTTGTTTAGGAATATTAGGATATAATCGCGAATATAATAATAAATAGGACAAAAAACTATGAGTAATAAATACAACCCAAAAGAAGTTGAAGATAAATACTACAAACTATGTGAAGACAGAGGATACTTTGAAATTGATGGAAATAAGTCAATTCAAAAAGAAGGTAAAAATTTCTCTATTATGATGCCACCACCAAATGTAACAGGTTCTTTACATATTGGTCATGCACTTACATTTACACTACAAGATATAATCACAAGATACAAAAGAATGGATGGTTTCAAAACACTTTGGCAGCCAGGAACAGATCATGCAGGAATTGCAACACAAAATATAGTTGAAAAACAGCTATTAAGTGAAGGTACAAGTAAAGAAGAACTTGGAAGAGAAAAATTTCTTGAAAGAGCTTGGCAGCAAAAAGAGACAAGCGGTGGAAATATAGTTCATCAAATGAGGAAACTTGGAGTTACTCCTGCTTGGAAAAGAGAGCGATTTACTATGGATGAAGGTCTTAAAGAAGCTGTAAAAGAAGCTTTTGTATCTCTATACGATGAAGGTCAAATATCTCAAAATACTTATATGGTAAACTGGTGTACACACGATGGGGCACTAAGTGATATAGAAGTAGAACATGAAGAGGTTCAAGGTAAATTTTATACTATGATTTATAAATTTGCTGATGGAAGTGGACAACTTGAAGTTGCAACAACTAGACCTGAAACATATTTTGGGGATACAGCTATTATGGTTCATCCTGAAGATTCTAGATATGCAGATATTGTGGGAAAAGAAGTATTACTTCCTTTAACTGATAGAACTATAAAAGTTATTACAGATACTCATGTTGATATGGAATTTGGTACAGGAGTTGTAAAAGTAACTCCAGCACACGATCAAAATGATTACGCTGTAGGAAAAAGACACAACTTAGAGTTTATAAAAGTATTTGATGAAAAGGGTATATTGAACTCTTACTGTGGTGAATTTGAAGGTATGGAAAGACTTGAAGCTAGACCTGTAATTGTAAAAGCATTAGAAAATGCTGGATATATTGTAAAAATAGAAGACCACGTTCATCAAGTAGGGCATTGTTATAGATGTAAAAATATTGTTGAGCCATTTATATCAACTCAATGGTTCTTATCAAATGAAATGGCACAAAATTCAATTGATAAAACAAAAGAAAAAAATAACTTCCACCCACCACACTGGATAAATTCATATACAGCTTGGATGGATGAACTTAGACCTTGGTGTATATCAAGACAACTTTGGTGGGGACATAGAATTCCTGTGTTTAATTGTGATGATTGTAGTCATCAATGGGCAGATAAATCTGATGAGCCAGAAGCTTGTCCTAAATGTAATGCTAAAAACTTAACACAAGATCCAGATGTTTTAGATACATGGTTCTCTTCTGCACTTTGGGCAATGTCACCACTAGGATGGGGAAATAACAATAAATTAGAAGAGCTTTACAACGAATCAGATATGAAAGATTTTTATCCAAATTCACTTTTAATAACTGGATTTGATATTATGTTCTTCTGGGTTGCACGTATGATGATGATGGGTGAGCACTTTAAAAAAGAGTTACCATTTAAAGATATATATATGCATGCGCTTGTAAGAGATGAAACTGGTGCTAAAATGTCAAAATCAAAAGGAAATGTAATTGATCCTTTAGATATGGTTGAAGCACATAGTGCTGATATCATTAGATTTACTTTAGCATATCTTGCAGTTCAAGGTAGAGATATAAAACTAGGTGAAAAAAACTTAGAACAATTTAGAAACTTTACAAATAAACTTTACAACGCAACAAACTTTTTACAACTTAATGTAGATGTATTCCCTGATTTAAAAGAAGTAGAAGTTAAAACGCCACTTGGTTTATATATGCAAAGTAGACTAAGTATCGCAGTTGATGGTGTACGAGAAACACTTGAAACATATAAGTTCAATGATAGTGCAAGAATACTTTATAACTTTGTATGGAATGAATTTTGTGATTGGGGTATTGAGTACTCTAAAGCAAACAAAGAAGCTATAACAGAACTTGGAGCTATTTTTAAAGAAACACTTAAAATGATATCTCCATTTATGCCTTTTATTGCTGATCATTTATATCATAAACTAAGTGGTACAAGTATTGATGATGGTGAATCTTTGATGATTAGAGAGTTCCCTGATGATATTAAAAGAGATAAAGATATTGAAGATATGTTTGAAATCATTGAAGAAGCTATTACAAGTCTTAGACGAGCAAAAGTTATAATAGATATGGGTAATAGTAAAATAGAAAAAGCATATATCAAACTAGATGTAAAAATAGATACAGCAGTAGCTAAACCATTTATAGAAAAGTTAGCAAAAATTGAAAACTTAGAATTTGTAGATGCTAAAATAGAAAATAGTATTACAGATGTATCTGATAATCTTGAAGTATATCTTCCAAGAGGTGAGATTGATTTAGATCCAATTATTTCTAAGCTTACAAAACAAAAAGAGAAGTTAGAAAAAGAGATTGCAAAAGTTGGTGGTATGCTATCAAACGAAAGATTTGTAGCAAATGCTCCAGCAGAAGTAATAGCAGAAAATAAAAAAGGGCTAGAAGAAGCTTCAACAAAATTAGCAAAGATAGAAGCAGAACTTCTTTCTTTATCATAAGAGAAAAATATGATAGATAAAAGAATAAGGTTAGGTAAGATAAATACCTTAGAGATTATAAGAGATACTGATTTTGGATTTTTTTTAGAGCCTTCAAGTTCTAGAGAAGAGATAATGGACAGAAGTGAAACTGAAGAGTATGAAGTACTTCTTCCAAATGCTTACATAAGTGATGAGATGGAAGTAGGGGATGAAATAGAAGTATTTATATATAGGGATAGTGAAGATAGAATTATTGCTACTACACAGTATCCTATTGCACTTTTAGATGAGTTCGCTTTTGTTGAAGTAGTTTCTACTACTACATTTGGAGCATTTGTTGATATAGGTCTTCAAAAAGATTTATTAGTTCCTAGAAATAAACAAAAAGAACAATTCAAAGTAGGTGATAAAAGAATCATCAGAATTGTTGAAGATATTGAAACAAATAGACTTATGGGTGTTGAAAAAATTACATCATTTTTAAATAATAAAACAAAATATTTAAAAGTAAATGATGAAGTGAAAGTTATGGTTATAGCATTTACTCCTATGGGTTATAAAGTTGTTGTTGATAATATGCATGAAGGTATGATATTTAAAAATGAATGTTTTACCAAGCTATTTGTTGGAAATGTAAAAAAAGCATATATTAAAAATGTAAGAACTGATGGAAAACTAGATATTTCACTTCAACCAATAGGAAAAGAGAAAAATAAAGATGCATCTTGTCAATCAATAATAGACTTATTAAAAGAATACAATAATTTTTTACCGTTCAATTCAAAAAGTGATGCAGGTGAGATTACTAAAAGATTTGGTATGAGTAAAAAGATATTTAAAGCTTCACTTGTAACTTTACAAGCTGATGATATTATCACATCAAATGATAGAGGAATCGAACTCAAATAATGGCAAAAGTAAAGTATATTGATCTAAAACCTAAGAAATTAGAATTTATGAGAAACGATATGATTTGTAAAATACAGAGCCTTAAAACTTCAAATATGACAGTAGAAATTAGATGTTATAAAGAAAATAAATTTATGCAAATTGATACTGTGCCTTTTGCACAACTTCCAAAAGAACTCAAAAAAATAATAAATTAAATCATATACTATTTTAATAAAGTATTTACATATTAAAAG
>DQSS01000276.1 GCA_015663165.1 Arcobacter sp.
AAAATCAATGTCAAAAATAATAAATTTTATCAATATTCTTAGTAATGAATTGCTTAAGCTCTTTTCTTTTTCTTCTAGAATTATGGGCATTAAACATGATGCAATAATTTTGTTGTTATCACTAAGTTCAGATTTATCTACATCAAATCTCTCTACAATTATCATCCAGTTTTCTGGTAATTTTTTTGCTTGCATTCTTCTCATTTTACCCCTATTTTTCTATACATAATTTAATATATAATTTATTTTGGCACACAACGCCTAAAGTGAGCTACAAGGTGGTCTAAATACTTGGATATTTAATTTTTTATCTATCTAACTTGACATAATAAAAGTTCGATATTTACGCAGTTTAACCTTGTTAGTCTCCTCTGATTTGTTGTCTGTTTAATTAATATGATAGTTAGCTATTTTCATTTAATAACTTTTGTATAAAATTCTTATTTAACCAAAAACATTGTTTAACTATACTATTGCCAAAACTATCTACATCTCTATCATTAGAATCTCTTCCATGTGGTCGCATATGAATTGCAGTGGTTTCAGATTCTTTTGATAATTCACTTACTTCTTTAAAACCTTTTTTGGAATTAATTACTACTTCGTGTACTTTACATTGACCATTAGCAACTTCAGATTTATATTGATTCCATTCTCTTTCTATTATACTTTTTTCTTCAATTGATGGTGACCAAAAAAATGATTTACCTATATATTTTTCGCCAAGTGTAGAGTCTTTATTCTCTGAATATACTGGAACGAATAAAATTTTATTAATATATTCTTTAAAAGTAGATTCTTCCCAGTTTTCTTCAATAAGTTCTTTTAGTTTCATAGTTTGAAAAGATATAGCTTCAAATGGATAATTATTATTTTTCCTAACTTTAATTGTTTTAACCATTATTCCAAGTTGTTCAAATTCTTTAATAGTGGATTTTACACTTTTAAAACCTATTGATTTTTTTATAATTGTAGCTATTTGATTTTTACTTCTAGTACTTATTTTAAGAGAAAAAATATTTGATAATTCTTGAATTGATTTACCTTCATATTTATTTATATTTTTTAAAATAACATCTTCAAATTTATCAAATTCATTAATATGTAAAGAATCAATTATTGATTCATATTTAATCTTTTTATTTAATTCATTCCATCGTTGATTTGTAAACGATTGTTTAAGAGCAAATGATCTTTTCAAAGCATCATTTCTATATTTTTGAATTGGCTGAATAACTAAATCTTTAAGTTTTCCATTTTTATCTTTGCCACCACTTCCACTTCTTGCTGGTGCTAGAACTTTACATAAACTTTCACTAAGTTCATGAGCATATCCATCTTTAACTTTTTGCTGAACATTTAACCAATCATATTTAATAATAAATTCATTATTACCTTGATTTAATTCCCATAAATCAATCTTTTTAATTAGTGAATTTCTAATATTATCTTTATCATACAAATAATATATAAATAAAACTTTATTTAATTTTTCTTTAGCATGTGAATTATCCCAAGTTTCTAAAATCAATTTTTTATAATCTATACTACAAATTTTTGTTCGTTCTTTTACAGCAATTTTAGTTTTTTGTTGTATCAGTGGTATTATTTTAAGTTCAACACTAACTTTATCAAAATCAGGTAATGGAGAAGAGTTTGGTTCTATGTTAAACCAGTGTTTTTCAATTATTTTTCCAATACTTCCTTTATCTTTTGTTTTAAAGGTATTATCGTAAGGAGAAGATACGATAATATTATTTATTGTTTTACCAACTAATTTATTAGCATAATTTACAATTGATATTATATTTGAATTATCATATTTCTCAATTAAACTCATATTAATTTATTTCTTCTAAAATTGTATTTCCTAATCTCTCTACTATTCCTACAACTAAAGCATTACCCATTAAAAATGCTCTTTTTGTATCAGTAACACCTTCTGTATGATTTTTAGGAAACATATTTAGTTGTTCTAGTTCAATTGGTGTTAGTCTTCTATGTTTACCATTAACCTTTACTACATGCTTAAATCTTGATGCACTTGCTCCACCTTCACCAGTAATTATAGTTCTTGATGGTTTATTTAAACAATCTGGAAATCCCATACTACCTTCTGAGTATGTGTATTTATGACCTGTTGTTTTATTAACTCGTTCGATTGATTTTGAACCTTTTTGATATTCCCATTTTTTCAATTCTTCATCACTGATATAAAACTCTTTTGGTATAGTATTCTCATCTTGTAGGAAATCTCCTAAAACAGAATATTCTCCCTTATAATCGACTTCTATTCTTGATGTATGATAAATACCATCTATCATGTATCCTGTTTCCCAAAAAGCATTGGTTTTTGGTGTTTCTTTATTGAAATTATTTGTAATATCTACTAAGTCATCACTTAATTTTTTTGAAATAATCTTTTTACCATCAATCTCTTTGATAGGAAAAGTTTTAGCAAATAATCCTTTTGTATTTAAATTATCACAAATAGAATTATTTTTTAAATTATTATAAAAATTAGTATCTTTTTTTGAAGCAAAAATAAATACTCTTCGTCTTCTTTGAGGCATACCATATTCACTAGCATTTATTACTCTCCACTCAACTGCATATCCAAGTTTATTAAGTGATGATAAAATAATAGCAAAATCTCTTCCTCTTTGACTAGCAGGAGACTTTAATAATCTATCAACATTTTCTAATAATAAATACTTAGGAGATTTATCTTTTTTTTCTTGAAGTATTCTATATATTTCCCACCATAGAACACCTTTTTTACCGTTAATTCCATGAGAATTTTTTAATGTACTAGCTACTGAATAATCCTGACATGGAAATCCACCAACAAGCATGTCATGGTCTGGAATATCAATTACTTTTACTTTTGATATATCTTCATTTGAATGCTCTGTATCTTTAAATTGTTTTTCATAAATTTGTGAAGCATGTTGTATTTTAGTTGAAGGTTCCCATTGGTTACTCCAAACAATATCAAATTCTTTATTTTTATTTTTAGTGTTTTTTAGCCCAATATGAAATCCACCAACACCAGCGAATAATTCAATTGTTTTAATAAAATGATTTTGTGACATTTTCATATTCATGTTTTTTTGCTCTTCTATTCTTTTATATAAACTAAATAAATTTGGTGTTTTTATGGTACTTCCTAGTAATTTAAGAAAGTATATCATTAAAAATAAATTTATTTAAAAAGTATGTCAATTTGCAATACTTTTGTTGAATTTCAATTATATCTAATTTGTACTACTAAAAAAGTTAAATTGACTGATGTTACGATAACCCAAAAACAAGAGTTTCTTAAAAAGCTACAAAACTAAGCATATTCCAACTCTTCAACT
>DQSS01000374.1 GCA_015663165.1 Arcobacter sp.
AAAAGTATTGTTTTGTTGTTTAAATGCCAATTATTTACCTTTTATTTAAAGGTAATTATAGCAAAAAAGTAGTTGTATATGTCTTGAATAAAGGTCTTAGGAAGATTATTTTGAAAGTGTTACTGTGCAGTGGTCTCTTAAATCTTTAAATTTTAAACATTACTTTATATTTAAATAAAAATAATATTATGAGTAATTTTACAGAACCTAGACAAAATAGGACTTATGTTAAATATGTCAAATAATTGTAATATTATAGTGTAACTATATGTAACCTTTTATAATATTGGCTAATCAAAACTTTTTAGAGTATTCATACCCTGCTTTAAATCTAAAAGCCAGTAAATTTTCAAGTATGGCAAAGATAACAATAAAGTTTATAAAACTACTTCCACCATAAGAAAATATTGGTAAAGGAAGTCCTACAACAGGGGCAAAACCTATTACCATAAGAATATTTATAGACATATCTAAAAATATGAGTAGCCCTACTCCTGTAGAAAATACAGAGATTAAAAAGTCATGTTTAAAATAAAAGGTGAGAATCAACAAATAAGAAATAAGAAGTAAATACAATCCAATCAAAGCAAAAGAACCTACAAAACCATATCTTTCCACTAAATAAGCAAATATAAAATCACTTGTAGCAATAGGTAAAAACTTCAATTGTGCTTGTGTTGCTTGCTCTACATCTTTTCCCATCAATCCACCTGAACCAATTGCTATAATAGACTGCTGTACATGGTAACTTGGCTTTTCTGATATAAAGTCATGTATTCTTTTCTTTTGATAATCTTTTATAAGATATGTATAAATCAATGGGGAAGATACAGCCAGTACAAGACTAATAGATATAACAATTTTTATATTTATACCAACTATAAATAATATTCCAAAGCCAACTAAAAGAAGTACCATAGCTGTACCTAAATCAGGCTCTTTAGCTATAAGTAAAAATGGTAAAATTATATAAAAAGATAAAATCGCAAATTCTTTTAAATCATACCCACCTTTTTGCGGTGGATTTTTATGTATCAAATAAGCCATCATTAGTAAGAATATTGGTTTGAATAATTCTGATGGTTGTATTGTAAGATTTATAAAAGGAAGCTGTAGCCATCTAGTTGCTCCAAGTTTAGTAGTACCAAATAACAATACAGCCATAAGCAACACTATTCCAAGCCAATACATAATAGGAATAAGTCCTACAAATTTTCGTATAGGTAGAAAAAATACAATCACAAAAGCAATAGCAGCTATAGTAAAATATATGATTTGCTTTTGTGCAAGCATAGGACTAATCTCACCAATAAGATGATGAGATAGAAAGATTAAAGGTAATATAAAAAGTATTATTTCAAAATTAAAATGAGAAATAATTCGCTTATCAAAGAAATTCATATCAACCTAACCTTTATAAATATATATGATTATATCTAAGCAATATAGATTAATAACTGAAAATATTATTAATCTTTTTGTAAAACTTCATTTAGTTTTTTAGCTAGTTTTTCTGCTTGTATTTTATAGTTTCTTTTTATTTTAAGAAGTTTTTCTTGTCCATTGTTTCCTATGATTCCTAAAGTGTTGTTACTTGTATTTATCAATAGTTCTAGTTCTTTAGTGATTTTAGAACTTTCAAAATCACAAAATAATCCTTCATCATCATTGAAAATAGAATGATTTTTTGTATTTGATGTCATAAGTGCAGGAATACTGCAAGTATAATAATCTATAACTTTATCAGCAACGACTGTATCATAAAAATCGTTTCTAGGTAAAAGTGCTATTCCTATATCGTGCGTATTTATCTGTTCTCTTAGCTCTTTAATGCTCATTGCACTTATTATATTTACATTGTTTTTTAATCTTGGGTATTTGTTTACCATCTTTGACACAAAAGCTTTATCAGTTGTAGAAACAGTCAATCTCCAATTTGAACTTTTAAGATTTAAAAAGGCATCTAAGATTACATCAAATTCTCTAACCTCATCAATAGTACCTGTATAAATAAATTTTTTTATTTCATTTGATGTTTTTTGATGTTTAATTAACTTATCAGGGTCAAGACCTACAAAAATAGGATAAGTATCAATATAAATATCTTGATGAAATACTTCTTGCACCTGAAGAGATGCAACTAAAAATAAATCACATTTGTTTATCAAGTCATTTCTATCTTTTATCTTCTTTTTATAAAAATATTTTTTAATAAATTCTATAGGAGAGTATGAGTTCATAAGACTAAGTTTATGTCTTTTTTTAGGATAAGATATTCTAAATACTACTTTATAGTTATATTTACTTTTATATTTTAGTACATTTTCTAAAGCATCTTTTTTATTTCTTACAAATAAAAAGCTAAATGAACTTATATTTACATCATGGTTTTCAAGATATTCAACTATATTTTTTCTTTCATGTGTAGGTACTATGTAGTGATTATCTCTTTTTGAAAACCCTTCTTTAAAGTTTGTAAGATATACAATATGAACTTCAAAATATTTTTGTAAATATATATCAAATAGTGTCGATATAGTTCCAGTTTCGCTATACTCTTGCTGATCTGTTATAAATAGTAATTTTTTTAACTTTTCCATCTTAGCCTCTTTCTTGTAAATCATTTTCGAACTTTTCAATATCAAAATTTTTATTTAAATATTCACATATTTTTATCACATCTCTTTTTGCATTTCCTAAGCATGATGTAGCCCCAGGGGATGGTGTCATATTAAATATCAAGCCATTTCCTGTATCTATTGATGCTTCTCCAAGTACAAGCTTGCCTTTGATTTTATCTAAAATCTGACCTCTTACTCCTCCAAAACCTTTGGCATATTCTATATCGTCTTCACATAAAGATGGTACTATTTTTCTAGCATCTTTTAAAAATGCTTTTTTACCAAAATATGGTAACTCAAATATAAAGTTTCGTAGAACATAATCTCTTATTTGGGAATCACTTAAAAGTGAAGAAAATATTTTCATAATCTTAGCATCAAGTCTAAGTGTTTTGAAAAAATCTGTAATAGTAGAGTTTCCATGATATCTTTCAAGTTTTGGTAGCATAAGAGCTGTTGGTCCAAACCTTGTATTGTCATCTAATGTTACATCAGGATCTCCATGAAGTGCAGCAAATGGTAGCTTTGGATTTTGTACCATATATACTTTACCTTTTAAAATTCTCTTATTTGACTTGTAAAAACTTCCTGCAACTGGTAACTGTCCATATTCTAGTCCATATCCTAACTTATGGGCTAAGTACAAGCTATGTGGCCCTGCATTTACTATAATCATCTTTGCTTTATATATTTTGTTATTTTTGCAAACAATCTCGTAGTAGTCATCTTTTTTATTTATATCTTCTGCTTGGGTGTTTAGAAATACATCTGAATCTATATCATCATTTAATTTTGCATTTTTTATAAAAGTATCTGTAAGAGCTTTAAAGTTTACTGTTGAATATTCATCTTTACATCCAACCCCTACAATTTCTTCATCTCTTCCATTTCCATTTTTATCAAAGATAATTGCTGGCTCTATTTGGGCTAATGCCTCTTTATCATAAACTTCAAGATATGGATATAATTCTTTAAATTCTTTATATCTATTTAGCATAAATCTACACTCTTTATAGCCTATACCTATTGCCATCTTTTGGTGTTTGAACATAATTTCATCTTCATAGCCATACTGTAAACAATACTTTTCAACCATCTTTGCAGTTTGTTTAACTTTTGCAGCTTTCTCTAACGTATAGTTTGTTTCAATATCACCACAATGTATGGTTTGTGAGTTTGCTGTAGCATTCGAGTTTAATTCTGCTAGTTGTCCATATTTCTCTAAAAGAGCAACACTTCCTAAATTTGTATAGTGACATATTTCATAAAACAAAGCAGCACCAGAGATACCACCTCCAACTATAATAACATCATATATTTTTTCTTCAATTTTCATCTATATATCTTATAAGTAATTTTTATATTAAAATTATATTCCTTATTAAATAAATTATATATTAAATTTACCTTTAAAATAAATAGTATTTTAGATATAATCCGATTTATAACAATACAAAGAAAAGAAAAATATGACACAAGAATTTATAGCAACAAAACAAATGAGATTAGATAAGTTTTTATCTGAAGAATTAAAACAATCAAGAAACCAAATAGAACAATTAATAAAAAAAGGTTTTGTAAAAATCGAACACAAAACTTTAACAAAAACTGGTTCAAAGCTACAAGTAAATCAAAGAGTATTTGTAACTTTACCTAAAATAGAAAAAGTAGAACATATAGTTGAAGATTGCCTTTGGTACAAAGATATTGAAATCATACATGAAGATGATGATATATTAGTTATCAATAAACCAAGTGGAGTTATAGTTCATGATGCACCAAGTGTAAATGAACCTACATTAGTGGACTGGTTAAAAAAGAAAGACATTTCACTTTCTACCATTAGTGGTGAAGAGCGACATGGGATAGTGCATAGACTTGACAAAGGTACTTCTGGAGTTCTAGTAATAGCAAAAAGCAATGAAGCACATGCCAAACTATCTAGCCAACTTGAAGATAAATCAATGGGTAGATACTATGTAGCTATCATAGATATTCCCTTAAAAGATGACTGTATTGTTGAAGCACCAATTTATAGAAGCCAAAACAATCGTCTTAAAATGGGTATAGTTCCTACAGGAAAGTATGCAAAAACTGCATTTAAAAAACTTGTATTAAATAAACATACTCAAAATAATTCACCAAAATATGAAGTAATTGCTGCAAAACTTTTTACAGGAAGAACACATCAAATAAGAGTACACTTAGAATCTATGAATAGACACATACTAGGGGATGGTTTATATGGTTTTAAGGGCAATGACGCTAATATAAATAGAATATATTTACACGCATATTGCTTATACTTGGTTCACCCAATTACAAACGAAAATATGAAATTCATAGCATCAGTTCCAAAAAATATGGAAGACCTGATATCTAATAACTTTGATGAGGAAATTATAAATGAGAAAATTGACAAAAGCTTTATTATTAACAGCTTTGATAATGTGGATGAGTGGTTGTAGTCTTTCAAACAACCTTGGATCTCCAAATCTATCAACACCAAAAATTGATGTAAATTTACCAACTATTGATTCTCAATCAATTAAATCTATTCCAGGTATCACTAATCTTGCATTAGAATGGGTTGGTACAACAAAAGCAGGAACATATGGCTATCATATATATCGTTCTGACATACAGAAATCTGGCGAAAAGCTATCAAGAATAGCTAGTATTAAGAATAGATATTCTTCACATTATGTTGATAATAACCTAGAACCAGCAACACAATATCTTTATGCAATTTCTGTTATTGGAGCAAATGGTACAGAATCAACACCATCTTCATCAACAGAAATTTACACATTACCTATTTTTGACTCTGTAAGTTTGATTAGTTCAGTAAGTAATTTACCTAGACAAGTAAAAGTTATATGGAGACCACATTCAAATCATGCAGTAAATTCTTATATATTAGAACGATCTAGTCCCAAAAATCTAGAGTGGAAAAAAGTAAAAGAAATAAAAGGGAGATTAAATCCTGAATATATTGATATGGATTTAAAAGATAACCTTACTTATTCATATAGATTAAAAGCTGTAACTTATGATGGAATCACATCTAAACTAAGTGCAGTAACAAAAGCAACAACAAAACCATTACCTACATCAGTAGGACAAGTAGAAGCAACTACAGATTTACCAAGGAAGATTATAGTTACATGGCAAGCTTCAACATCTGATGATATTATTGCTTATAATATATATTCAAGTTCAAATGAAAAAGGTTCTTTTTCAAAAATAGGAACTGCAAAAAAAGATGATAATACTTTTGAACATATAATTAATGAAGATGATAAAACTGGATTTTATAAGATTTCAGCACTTGATAAAGATAACTTAGAAAGTGACATTGAGTTTCTTCCCGTTGCACAAGGCAAAACACTAAGTGCGCCAGGGCAACCTATCGTAAGACTTGCTATGATTAAAGGTGAGGAAGTTGTACTTAATTGGGATAAAGGTGATGATAGAGCTGTAGCATACAATGTTTATAAAACAACAAAAGAAAGCTTTTTTAAAAGTACATTAAAAGTATTTAAAAATATTCAAGATATTAGGTTTGAAGATAAAGATATTGTAAGAGGACTTCACTATACATACGAGATAGAAGCAGTTGATGAAAATGGATTAGTTTCAAAAAAAGTAGAAGCAGCATCTTTAAAATTAGAACAAACTAAAAAAAATAAATAAGAATACTATATGCCTCACATACTAACAAGAAAACATAAAGATATAGAAATTACAAATAATGTAATTGATGGTGTTAAATTTAATTATATTGCACATAGCACATATGAAGATAAAATATGTGTAAGCTGTGAAGGTAAAAACTTCTTTTTAACAAAACTTACAAAAGAAGATAATCATCTTATCAAAATAGATTCAAGTACCAGAGTAACACCAATAAAAATAGTAAAACAAGCTTTAAATGCTTATGCTAAAATTTGCGGTGCTGAGGTATTGTTTTCAAATGCTTCAAATGACAATAATAGACTTGAACCAAAAAAAGAATACCTTAAAGAGATAACATATTTTGTAGATGAATTTTCAACAACTAAAGATATATGTGTAGAAGTTGGGTTTGGTAGTGGTAGACATATGTTGTACCAAGCGGAGCAAAATCCAGACACTATTTATATCGGTTTAGAGATACACACACCATCAATAGAACAAATGCTAAAGCAAGTTAAAATAAAAGATATCAAAAATGTATATGCAGTAAATTATGATGCACGATTATTTTTAGAGTTTTTACAGTCAAATTCAGTATCACAAGTATTTGTACACTTTCCTGTACCTTGGGATAAAAAGCCACATAGAAGAGTGATGAGTGATGAGTTTATAGAAGAGTGTATGAGAGTACTTAAAGTTGATGGTTCACTGGAACTAAGAACTGATTCACCTAACTATTTTGAATATAATGAAGAGTTGCTAACTCATTTTCCTTCTTATAAATCTATAATTGTTAAAAACCAAGATTTAGCAATAAGCAGTAAATATGAAGATAGATGGAAGAAACAAGGTAAAGATATATGGGATGTTACTATTTATTCTAAAGATGAGTCTTCGGATATTATTATAAATAAAGATTTTTCTTTTGATATTAAAAATAATATCTCTCAAGAAAATCTTGAAAATAATCTCCCACAAAAACCTGTAGTAAAAGATGGATATTTTGTACATATGGAACATCTTTATGTAATAAATAACAATAAATTCTTACTTCATCTTACAATGGGAAGTTTCAATAAACCACTTGCAAAATATGTAGTAATTGAAAATTCTCAAGCAAATTATTTCCAAAGTAATCCAATACCTACAAGTGCAAACCAAGATGCTCATAAGCTCATAAATGAACTACTAAATAAGGCTATAGTTTGATTTTAGCATCTGATATTACTATAAGCTATGATGGAATTAAGAATATTATTCAAAATGCTTCTTTTTCTCCTATAAAAGTGAAAGACTTTGTGTTTATTACTGGTTCTAGTGGTAGTGGAAAATCTACACTATTAAAGTCATTTTATAGTGCTATTAAACTAAAAAGTGGAAAGCTTCTAGTAAACAAACATAAGCTTTTTGATATATCAAATAATAATTTAAAAAGTTTAAGAAAAAGTATAGGTATCATATACCAAGATTATAAACTAATAAAAGAATATACAGTAGAAGAAAATATAATGTTACCACTTAAAATAAATGGATATAGTGATAAAGTTGCACTAGCTCAAGCCAACAAACTTTTAAAGCATGTAAAACTTTCCACAAAAGGAAAAGCCTATCCAGAAGAACTAAGTGGTGGAGAGCAACAAAGAGTAGCAGTTGCCCGTGCATTATCGCACAATCCTACAATAATACTTGCAGACGAACCTACAGGAAACTTAGATGATGAATCTGCTGATATTATTTGGGATTTACTTAAAAAAGCAAATGAACAACTAAATATAACAGTTGTAGTTGTAACACATAGAATACCAGAAAATTTCGGATTGTCATTTAGAAAACTTGATATTTCACATGGAGAAATTTATGAATCTTAAAAGATATTTATCATTTTCAGCTCCATTAGTAATCATGCTATTTACTTTTGCTATTTTTATTTCAATATCTAAAATAGTCTCAAACTATGAACAAAGTATAAATAATGATTATTCAATTGTAGTTGTAAGTACCAGTCCATTAATAGAATCAAAAATTAAAGAGTTATCGTCTATTAATTTAAAAGAAATAGTTTATTTAAAAAGAGAAAAGATATTAAATGATTTACAGTCAAATTTATCAAAAGGATCATTTGAATTATTACAAAAGAAATTACCATATTTTTATACTATACATTTAGAACAGTTCCCTACGAGTTCTTTACTTAAACAAATAAAAATTGATTTAAAAACACTTAGCGGAATAAAAAGTGTAGAAACTTTCTCCAAAGATCACGATAATGTTTACTCTTTATTGTTACTAATTAAGTCTATTACATCATCTTTGTTTATTTCTATTATAATTTTTACATTTTTAATAATGTCAAATCAAGTGAAAATATGGTATTTTGAACATAAAGAAAGATTAGATATTATTAAGCTTCACGGTGGTTCTATATACTATGGGGCAAAACCTATTATTAAAACTGCATTTATTAGTAGTATTTTATCTTCTTTATTTATTATTCTGATTATCTTTTTTATAAAAGGAAATCTGCATATTTTCTTCACTTATGAAATGATTCAAATTATTAATACTAACCTTAATCAATTCACACCTTTTGAGATTTCACTAGTATTTTTAATATCTTCATTTTTGTCTTTAGTTACTGTTTTTGGAATACTTCTTAAGCATAGAATAAAATAGGCTTTAAATTGAGGTATATATTTTTAATTTTTTTATTATTATTTAGTCCAATACTTGCTAAAGAAAAACAAACTATTGATACTAAAATAAATAAAAATGAAAGTTTTTTAAAACTAAATTCAAAACAAAATAAAAAAACCAAATTAAAAATAAAAAAACTTGCTTTATCAATAATAAATGAAGAAAAAAAATTTGATAATATAGAATATAAACTAAACAAAGTATCTAATAATATATTTTTAAATAGTCTAAAACTATCTCATGCCAAGAAAAATATAAAAACACTTCAAAAAAAGATTGTTGTTTTAAAAAAGAATATTTCTAATGTAGAAGTAAGAATAGTAGATTCAATAGTAAAAGAATACTCTTTAACCCTAAGTAAAGATCAAATAAATAAGAAGAGCTTAAAAAGTATAATTGAAAAAGAAAAATATAACCTAATTTTAGACAATGCAAAAGATTCAATTTTAAAATCTAATTTGCAATATTTCAAACTAAGTAATGACATAAGAAAGAATGAAAAGAAAAAGCTAGAAATTGAGAAGTATATTCAAGAGCAGGAAAATAAAAAAATACTCTATAAAAAGCTAAAAGAAAAACAATTTATAGCTTTAGAAAGATTAAATTATACGCATAGGATATATCAAAAACGATTAAAATCTATAATTAATAAACAACATAAAATTTCTGGATTGCTAGATAAATTAAATATTGTAAAAAAGAAAAATATTAAAAAAGAAAAATTAGCTAAGTTAGCAAAGAAGAGAGAAATAGCAAGATTAAAAAAGAAGAAAGAGAAAGAAAAGAAAATAGCACTAGCTAAACTAAAAAGAGAAACTAAAAATATAAAGATGAAATCTAAGTCTAAAAAGAAAACAATAGTTAAAGAATCTAAAGAGATAAGGTTTTCTTCTAAAAAAACATTTAAAGATGATATTGATTTAACAGTAAGAAATATAGGCTCTACTACTAAAGGGGTGAAAATATCAAAATACAAAGGTAAAAAAACGATTTCACCTTTAAGAAGATATACAATTACTAAAAAATTTGGTAAATTTTATGATGATGTATACAAAATAGAATTATTCAATGAATCTATTTCTATGAAATCAAAAACAAAAAATGCAAAAGTTTATAGTGTACTAAAAGGAAAAGTTGTATATGCAAAACATGATGCAGGAGAGTTAGGGAATGTTGTGATTGTAAAACATAAGAATAATTTACATACAATATACTCGCAACTAAGCAATATCCCAAAAACACTTAAAATAGGTCAATGGATAAAAAAAGGTTATGTAGTAGGAAGAGTAAAAAATATTTTAGTGTTTCAAGCAACAAGAAACAATAGATACTTAAACCCACAAAAGTTATTTAAAAAATAGGAGAAAAGATGAGAGCATTAGCATTATTTAGTGGTGGATTAGATTCAGTACTAGCAATGAAAATAGTAAAAGATCAAGGACTTGAAGTAGTTGCTATCAATATACAAACAGGATTTGGTTCAACAATAGATAGACGAGAGCATATGCAAAATATGTGTGATCAAATTGGTGTAGAACTTAAAATATTAGACTTAAGAACAGAGTTTTTAGATGAAGTACTTTTTGATCCAAAATATGGATATGGTAAAAACTTCAACCCATGTATAGATTGTCATGGATTTATGTTTAGATATACTGGACAATTACTTGAAAAGTATGATGCTTCTTTTATGATTAGTGGAGAAGTTTTAGGTCAAAGACCAATGAGTCAAAATAAAGATGCCCTTCAAAACGTTAAAAATCTAAGCGAAGTAGATGATTTAATAGTAAGACCACTATGTGCTAAACTTATGCCCATAACAAAGCCAGAAGAGCTAGGATGGATAAATAGAGATAAACTTTTAGATATATCAGGAAGAAGTAGAAGCAGACAACTAGAGTTAGTTAAGGAAATTGGACTTAAAGACTTTGAACCACCTGCTGGGGGATGTTTACTTACTGAGATTCAATTTTCAAATAAACTTAGAGATTTTGTTACAAATGAAACTCTTGAAATAGAAGATATCAATACTCTAAAAGCAGGTCGTCATCTAAGACTTCCTGATGGTGCTAAGCTAATCATAGGTAGAAATCAAGAAGACAATGAAAATCTTAAAAAAACTACAAGTTTAAAATATGATAGGGGAAGAATACTTGAAGCAAATGGACCATTTTGTTTACTTCAAAAAGATGCTTCACCACAAGATAAAAAATTAGCTGGAGATATTATAGTAACTTATGGAAGAACTGATTTTGAACAAGAATATATAATAGAATTTGAAGAGTTTCAAATAACTGGAAAAAAATTAGATTCTAAAGAAGAATTGCAAAAATATTTTGTATAATAATTTGTAGAGTTTATCTACAAATATTATAATAGAAGATTATTTATAATCTTCTATATTTAAAATCTCTTCTGCTAAAGTAGCTTGTGGTTCTCCTAAATAAAAACCTTGCATAAAATCAATACCAATTTCTTTTACTACATCATGAACTTCTTTACAGTGAACAAATTCTGCAACAGTTTTTATATTTTCTTTATCAGCAAATAATTTTATAGTTTCAACAACATTTCTTGAATATTTATTTGTATGAATATCTTTTATTAGACTTCCATCAAGTTTTAATATATCTGGTTGGAAACTTAGTAATCTTTCAAAGTTAGAATGTCCAGCTCCAAAGTCATCAATCGCAATTTGAACACCAAACATTTTAACTAAAGAAATAAAATCTTTTATGATATCAAAGTCGGTAACTTCTTCATCTTCAAGAAGTTCGAAAACAATTTTTGGAGCTATATCCATATTTGTTGTTACAAGTGAAATTAACTTATTCCTTAGCTCAGCATCTTCTATATCTAAAGTAGATAGGTTAATTGATATTTCTTTATTAGTTTGTCTTAACATATCAAATGAATTATTTATAACAACTTCTGTAATTTGGTGATAATATTTACCATTTTTAGAAATATCTAAGAAGAAAAATGGAGAAAGTATTTTTCCATCATCTTTTTCAAGTCTTACTAATGATTCGTATTTTTCAATTTCTCCGGTTACAGAGTTTACTATAGGTTGGAAGAAAGATAGAATTTTATGAGCATGTAAAGATTTTTTAATTAAATTGATTGTTTGAAGATTCTTTTGAGCTAATGTCTTTTCTATTTGAGTAAAGTTATCTGCAAATATAAAATCTTTTTTAGTATTTTGTGCTTTTCTTAAACCAATTAGAACATCTTCATAAATATTTTCTTTCTTACATCCAAAGCTCATAATCACATTTAAATCATATTCATAAGTACCAAAAGATAAAACGCCATCTTTAATATTCTGTTGAAACTTGTGTAACTGCATCGTTTGAGATTCCGTTAATACAGACTTTGTTTCTTGATTTTTTAAAAGTGCAAAAATACCATTATCTAGTTTGTATACTTTTGGAAATACACAACCTACAGGACAGTATTCAAGTAAATGTGTAGCAAATTTATCTTCAATTATTTGGGTTATCTCTTTTCCATAAAAATTCTCAAGGTTTTCATACCCCTCTATTTGAACCATTACAAGAAAAGGATTTGCAGTATTTGATAAATCATCGATTAATAATCTTTTACCGTTTATGAATAAACTCACATCATATCTAAGTGCGATAAATTCAACTATCTCATCTCTTTCATTGATAATTGGTCTAACTATTGCATCTACATAATATGCACTACCATCTTTTCTTTTGTTTTTAATCTGTCCTGTCCACGTTGCGCGTTTTACTTTAATAGTATCCCACATATCTTTAAATATTTCATTTCCAACATCTTCATGACGAACTATACAATGAGTTTTACCCATAAGTTCATCTTTAGTGTATCCAGATATCTCACAAAACTTTTCGTTTACAAAAGATATTTTACCACTTGGATCTGTTTTAGAAACAATAATATTCTCGTCAATTAATTGCTTGTATTGTTCTAAAATCAATAATTCATTATTAAATGCCATTTTAAATCCATATTATCTATTTATATGTAGCATATTATAATAATTCAACTTTAGATAATATTATAAAAAATAATACTAATAATCTCTACTTTTATATTAAATTAAAGATTATTAGGTTATAAATCCATAATTAAAAATTATGTTTAGGAAAAAAAATGTCATTAATTATAACAGACGAATGTATTGCATGTGATGCATGTAGAGAAGAGTGCCCAAATGAAGCTATTGAAGAAGGGGATCCAATATATTTAATTGAATCTGATCTTTGTACAGAATGTGTAGGTCACTTTGATGAACCTCAGTGTATTGAAGTTTGTCCAGTAGATTGTATAATCCTTGATCCAAACAATCAAGAAAATATGCAAGAATTAAAATTTAAATTTTCACAACTACAAAAAGAAGTTTAAAAATGTCAAAAATAACAACTATAATAGACATTGGTTCAAACTCAATGCGTATGGTTGTTTTTAAAAAAACAAGTAGATTTGCATTTCATCTTATAAATGAAACTAAATCTAAAGTTAAAATTTCACAAAACTGTTATGCCAATAATGGAAACTTACAAGAAGAACCAATGCAAAGAGCTTATGATGCTCTTGAATCATTTCTAAATATAGCACAAGGTTTAAAATCAAGAAAGATTCTTTGTGTTGCAACTTCAGCTCTAAGAGATGCACCAAACTCAAAAATATTTTTGAAGAGGGTTCATGAAAATTTAGGTCTTAATATAAAAGTAATAGATGGAACTAAAGAAGCTTATTTGGGTGCTGTTGCTACTTCAAATTTATTGTATGAAAAAGATTTTTTAAATCTTGATATTGGTGGGGGAAGTACTGAAATAGCTCTTATACAAAACAATGATATAAAAGAAACTATTTCTCTTAAAATTGGAACTGTAAGACTTCAAGAACTTTATTTCAATGATAATAACTATGAAGGTGCAAAAGAGTATATTTTAGAACAGCTAAGTCTTTTAGATGATAAGTTTAAAGGTATATCTTCACTCGTAGGATTAGGTGGAACGGCTAGATCACTTAGTCGTTTGATAATTCAAAAACAAAACTACCCTATAGATGTATTACACGGTTTTACATATAATGTAAAAGAAAATAAATCTTTATTTGAAGATATTATAAATACTACTTCAAATCAAGAATTAAAAGAATTAGGCGTTAGAAAAGATAGGTATGATACTATAAAAACTGGTACATTTATCTTTAATACTGTTTTAGAATACCTTGATATAAAAGAAGTTATTACAAGTGGTGTGGGAGTAAGAGAAGGACTATATCTTACAGATATTTTAAGAACATCAAATCATAAGTTTCCATCAAATTTCAACATTTCAGTAAGATCTTTACTTGATAGATTTACTTTTGATGACAAGCAAACTGCATACTTAGGAAATAATGTTTCTAAAATATTTGATATACTAAAACCACTTCATAATTTAAATTCAAACTATAAGTCATCTTTAGTTATATCTTCAAAGTTACAGCAAATAGGTCTAAGTCTTAACTTCTATAAAAATAGTGAGCATAGTTCAAATTTTATTTTAAATGGTCTTAACTATGGATTCTCACATGAACAAAGAGTATTAATAGCAAGTATTATTAGATATTCTAAAAAAGAACTACCTATATTATCTCAAATTGAAGAATTCGAAGATTTATTGCCTGATATCAAAACAGTTCAATGGCTAAGTTATATTTACAGTTTAAATAAAATATTAAATAGTGAATTTTTAAGATGTCAATTTAAATATACTTTAGAAGATAATATACTTACAATATCATCATCAAAAGAACACTATATAATACAAAGAGCACTTAAAAAACTTAAAAAACCTGATGAATTTAAACTAGTATTGGAAAAAATATAATATGAAAATCGCAATAATAAACCTAAAATCATATGAAGAATTCAAAAATATTATTGAACATATTGAAACTTTAGAAAAAGAAATAATAAATGTAAAAATAAGTTTATTTATTGATAAACAGTATGAACAAGATTTTTTACATTTAGATGAAAAGTATGATTTATGTACTTTAGATATGAAAGATATGAATATCTTAGATTTAAAATTTAAACTAGACAAGATAAAATACTATGCTCGTGAAAAATACGATATTGCAATAGATACGCAAGGTACACTGAAAACTTCTATTATTGCTTATTTACTTAGTGGAAGAACAGCTGGCTTTAAAATATCTGGCTTTAAAGGTTATCTAGCAACACTACTTTATGATGAAAAGATAGATAGAAAAGATGAAATACCTAGTATTTCAATGAAAAAATTATTGTCAAAACCTTTTGGATTTAGCTCTTAAAAATGTTTGATTATTTTATATTTTCAATATATAAAGTTTTTAAATTTTTCATATTGATAATTCCTAAATCTATAATAAAAATATTTTTAGATGGACTTTCAAAATTTATTTATCTTATAAATGCAGAACATAAAAGATATGCTTTTGCAAACTTAGATTTTGTCCTAAAAAATACTATTTCTAAAGATGAAAAAAAAGATATAGTAAAAAATACTTATAAAAACTTAGTTTACAACTTATATGATTTTATTGAAAATCAAACTTTAGATTTAGTAGGGTTTGAAAAAAAAATCACAGTTAAAAATGATGATGTACTTACAAATGCTATAAAAAATAATAGAAAAATTATACTTATAACTGCACACTACGGAAACTGGGAATATGGGAATACGTTTATACCACTAAAATACAAACCAACAACAATGGTCGGTCGTCCTATGAACAATAAATTTTTCAATGAAGAACTTACAAGAACAAGAGAAAAAAATAACACAAAAATGTTAGAAAAAAAAGAAGCTGCAAGAGGACTTGTAAAAGCTTTAAAAGAAGATAGAATTATTGGACTTGTTATTGACCAACACAATTCAACAGGAATAGAAGTAAACCTTTTTGGACATAAAGTACTTCAAACTGATTCCTCATCAAAACTAGCAGTTAAATTTGATGCTATTATTATTCCATTATTTTTCCAAAGAACTTCATTTGGTAAATATGATGCAATATTTTATGATGGTATTGAAGCAAAAGATTATGAAGGTGACAATCAAATACAAGATTTAACTCAAGCTCAAGCAAATATCATAGAAGAACAAATAAGAAAAGAACCCTCGCAATGGTTCTGGCAACATAAAAGATTTAAAGTATTTAATCAAGAGATTTATAAAAAATAAATTTATATAGTTAGCATAGCCCAAGATTTATCATCTTTAAGAGCTGTTATTAAAAGCTCCCCCTGTATGATTACAAACTATATTACAGCTCTTTTTCTAAATAATATCCAGTATAACTTTTAGTTTCTTTATGTGTAGAAGCAACAGTTTCTGGAGTACCTTGGGATATAATTTGTCCACCTTTAGCCCCACCTTCATAACCCATATCTATAACCCAGTCAGCATTTCTTACTACATCAAGATTATGTTCTATCACTATTACAGAGTTTCCTAAATCAACCAAATGATGTAAAACTTTAGTAAGTCTATCAACATCAGCAAAGTGAAGTCCAGTAGTTGGCTCATCTAAAATATAAAGAGTATTTCCAGTATCTTTTTTACTTAACTCTTTACTTAGTTTTATTCTTTGTGCTTCTCCACCACTTAATGTAATTGCATTTTGTCCTAAAGTAATATATCCAAGTCCTACATCTAAAAGTGTTTTTAGTTTTGCATGAATCTTTGGTACTTTTACAAAGAATTCATAAGCTTCTTCTACACTCATATTTAGAATATCAGAAATATTTTTACCCCTGTAGTGTATCTCTAAAGTTTGTGGGTTATATCTAGCACCGTTACAATCTTCACATTTCACCATAATATCCGGTAAGAAATGCATCTCTATTTTGATTTCACCTTCACCTTGACATTTTTCACATCTTCCACCTTTTACATTGAAACTATATCTTCCTATTGAATAACCTCGAAGCTTACTCTCTTTTGTTTCTGCAAATAGTTTTCTTACCTCATCCATAAGACCTGTATAAGTTGCTGGATTTGATCTTGGTGTTCTTCCTATTGGTGATTGGTCTAGGTATATTACTTTGTCTAATTTATCTAGTCCTTCTATACTTACGCCATCAACTTTATTTACTTTTCTTGCTCTATTTAAAAGCTCTTTTGTAACAGGTAAAAGTGTTTGTAAGATTAAAGAAGATTTTCCACTTCCACTTACTCCTGTAATTGCACATAAATTGTGTAGTGGTATTTGCACATCAAGATTTACTATATTATTAAGATTTACATTTTGCATTGTTATATAGTCATCTTGTGGTCTTCGCACATAATACTTTATCTCTTTTTTACCATTTAAATAATCAGCCGTTAAAGTTTTTGCTTTCATAAGCTTTTTCATATCTCCTGAAAATACAACTTCTCCACCATATTTACCAGCATTTGGTCCAATATCTACAATAAAATCAGCAGCTTCCATAGTTTCTTTATCGTGCTCTACAACTATAACAGTGTTTCCTTTATCTCTTAGGGCTTGTAAAGTTTTGATAAGTTTTTTAGTATCTCTTTCATGAAGACCAATACTTGGCTCATCAAGCACATACAATACTCCAGTAAGTCCAGAACCAATTTGTGAAGCAACTCTAATTCTCTGAGCTTCTCCACCTGAAATAGTCCTAGCATCTCTACCTAGAGTAATATATCCTAGTCCCACATCATAAAGAAAAAATACTCTATCTCTAATCTCTTTTAAAATTGGAGCTGATATTAGTTGTTCTTTATTTGAAAAGTGTGAGAAGTTTTTTTCATCTTGGAAAAAAGCATGTGTTTGTTCAATAGGTAAGTCTAAGATTTCAGCTATTTTGCTATTTGCAACTATTACTGCTTGACTTGATTTTTTAAGTCTATGACCATCACAAGAATCACAAACTTTTTCTGTCATATATTCTGTAGTATCTTTTTCATCTTTTATCATTCCATAAGCAATTTTTACGATACCTTCCCATTTTCTAGTAAGCTTATGTCTTTTCCATAAAAACTTAACATCTTCTACACCACCGTGTAGTATTGCACCTCGCTCATGAGTTTCAAGCTCTTTAAATGGAACTGTCATATCAATTGATGCAGCTTCACAATAAGCTTTTAACATCTTAAAGTAATAACCTTTGTTAAATCCATATATAACTCTAATAGCACCATCTTCTATACTTAGCTCTTCGTTGATAACTTTTTTCATATCAAGAGCATATCTAATACCTAAACCATCACAAGAAGGACAAGCACCTTTTGGAGAGTTAAAAGAAAATGACAATGGCTCTAAAGGCTCAAATGATATCTTACAATCAAAACATGCCATATGCTCACTATAATGAATATGTTGTTCTATTCCTATCTCTTCATAATTTATAACATCAACTTCAAGCTCACCAAAAGATACTTTTAATCCTTTTTCAACATCTTCAGCTATTCTTTGTTTATTTTCATCTTTTACAACTACTCTATCAATAACAACTTTAATAGTATGCATTTTTGATTTTCCAAGTTCTATCTCTTCATCAAGTCTTATCATAACTCCATCAACCATAGCTCTTACATAACCCTTACCTCGTAAAGATTCAAAAAGGTCTACAAATGTACCTTTTTTTCTATTTACAAGTGGAGCTAGTATAACTATTTTTGCATTTTGAGGTAGTTTTAAAACTTGATCAATTATATCTGAACTTGACATTTTTGATATAGGCTTAGAACATTTATGACAATGTTGTACCCCTACTCTTGAGTATAATAGTCGAAGGTAATCATATATTTCAGTGATAGTTCCCACTGTTGAACGTGGATTTTTAGATGTTGTTTTTTGATCAATTGCAATAGCAGGTGTAAGTCCTTCTATTCTTTCAACATCTGGCTTTCCAATTTTCCCTAAAAACTGTCTTGCATAAGCACTTAAAGATTCTATATATCTTCTTTGTCCTTCTGCATAAAGTGTATTGAAAGCTAAAGTAGATTTCCCAGAACCACTTAGTCCTGTAAATACTATCAATTTATTTTTTGGAATTTCTAAACTTACATTTTTTAAGTTATTTTCATTTGCGTTAATAATTTTTATCATATCTGTCATAATTTACCCTAATTTTAAAAAGCCTTTATTATACTATAATTTTTGATTTATTAATACTTATATTATAAATTTAATAAGAAAAAATAATACAAAAATTAAATTTAGCTTAAGTTATAAAGTAATATAATTTTAATATTTAAATATACAAGGTTATCCTATGAAAAACTTATCTATTAAGTGGAAATTATTGGCTTAATGAAACTATCGGGGTTTGAAATCAGTTTTTTTTACCCAATTTCATCAAATAAAAATCTATAAAACTTAACTTTTTTCCTTTTGGAATTCCTCTAT
>DQSS01000030.1 GCA_015663165.1 Arcobacter sp.
CTAAGACCTACACCCCAGGGGTTGAATCTCCACTTTTAAAATAAACAAAAAAAGTTAAGTTTTATAGATTTTTATTTGATGAAATTGGGTAAAAAAACCTGATTTCAAACCCCCGATAGTTTCATTAAGCCTAATTTTAATTTTATTCTTAATATAAACTTTATTTAAGCTTTACTAAAGCATAACTAGACTACTATTCCACACAAAATTAAACGAGAAAGGGAATATAGCACATGAAATTTACTAAAATTGTAAACAAAGCTGATATCCAAAAAGACTGGATCGTAATAGATGCTAAAGATAAAATCTTTGGTAGAATTATTACAGAAGTAGCAACAATCTTAAGAGGGAAAAATAAACCTTATTTTACTCCAAACCTTGATTGTGGAGATAATGTTATCATTATCAATGCAACTGAAGCAAAGTTCACAGGAACTAAGCTTGAATCTAAAAATTATTATACTCACTCTGGATACTTTGGTTCGACTAAAACTCACAAAATGTCTACAATGTTAAAAGAAAATCCTGAGAGATTATTCAGACTCGCTACAAGAGGTATGCTTCCAAAAACAACTTTAGGAAGACAGATGCTTAAAAATTTAAAAGTATATGCAGGTGCTGAACATCCTCACACTGCACAAGTTAAGGGAGATAAATAATGGCTAAAGTATATGCAACAGGTAAAAGAAAAACTGCAATAGCAAAAGTATGGCTAGAAGTTGGTAAAGGTGAGATCACAATAAATGGTCAAACTCTTGATCAATGGCTAGGTGGACATGAAGCACTTAAAACTAGAGTTAGACAACCATTAAGCGTTTCTAAGCAATTAGAGTCTGTAAACATAGTAGCACAAACTTTAGGTGGTGGTTACTCTGCACAAGCTGATGCTTTAAGACATGGTATTTCAAGAGCTTTAGTTGCTTATGATGAGCAATTTAGAGTTATCCTTAAACCTTATGGTCTGCTTACTAGAGATTCTAGAAAAGTGGAAAGAAAGAAACCAGGAAGAAGAAAAGCAAGAAGAAGCAGACAGTTCTCAAAAAGATAGTCTCTACTCTTACTGTATTCAGTATGGAATATTTTTCAAACATCAAAACGACAAAAAGATTTTCTTTTTGTCGTTTTTTTTTACTTTTATTTTTAACAAATTTTATATCAGCATCAACATTAAACTTTAGTATCTCATCAAATCCTTCAAGGATAAATCCTATTTTAGCGACAGATAGTGCAAGTGGTGAAATAAGTTCTTGGATATTTAATGGCTTATTTAAGTACGATAAAGATGCCAATATTATAGGTGATTTAGCACAAAGCTATAAGTTTATAACACCTAAACATCTAAAAATAAAATTAAGAAAAAATGTACAATGGAGTGATGGAGCTAAGTTTACATCTTCTGATGTTATATTTACTTTCAATACTCTAAATAGTAAAAAAACATTTACCCCATATAAAACAACTTTTACAAAAGTAGCTAAACTTGTAAAGATAAATGACTATGAAATAGATGTATTTTATAAAGAACCTTATTTTAAAGCACTACATATTTGGATGATGGGAATATTGCCAAAACATTTACTTGAAAATGAAAAAGATATTATGACAAGTAAATTCAATAAACAACCAATAGGAACTGGACCTTATACTTTAAGGAACTTTGCAATTGGAAAAGATATAAAACTGCATGTAAATAAAAACTATTTTGCAAAAACTCCTAAGATTGAAACGATAAAGTACAAATTTGTTCCAGACCCTACAACATCTTTTACAATGCTAAAGCAATCTAAACTAGATATGGGTTCAATAAGTCCTTTGCAACTAGATAGACAGCTAAAAGATGAGTTTTATGACAAATACACAATATATGAAAAAGAAAGCCTTGGATACACTTATATGGGCTTTAATTTACATAATAAGAAGTTTAAAAACAAGAAAATAAGAGAAGCTATAAACCTTGCAATAAATAAGCAAGAAATAGTTGATATACTTTTCTTTTCTCATGGAAAAGTTTGTACAGGCCCTTTCCTTCCTGGAACATTTGCTTTTAATGATAAAGTAAAAGCCAATAAATTTAATCTAAATAAATCAAAACAACTACTTAAAGAGTTAGGATATGATAAAAAAAATAGATTTTCATTTACAGTTATAACAAATGCAAACAATTCTATAAGAGTAAATGCAGCTCAAATTTTACAGTACCAACTAGCAAAGGTAGGTATTGATATGAAAATAAAAGTTTTAGAATGGCAAGCTTTTATAAATACAGTTGTAATGCCTAGAAACTTTGAAGCTATTATTTTAGGATGGGGATTGTCACTTATGCCTGATGCTCGTTCTATTTGGCATAGTTCTAGTGCTAAAAAAGGTGGGTTTAATTTTGTTGGATATAAAAATAATATAGTAGATACAAATATACAAAATGCTGAGAAAACTACAGATATTAAAAAACTTGGGAAGTTATACAAAGAGATATTTTATCAAATATCTTCTGATTTACCATATATATTTTTATATATTCCAAACTCTATAACAGCTATATCAAAAGAGATTAAAAATACTTCAAGTAGTGTAATAGGACTTACACATAATCAAGAAGATTGGATTAAGCCTTAAATTAACATACAATTAACAACTTTAAAATATAATACACATACAATAAGGAAATAATAATGATAAATACATTTACAAAAATAATACTTAGTATATTGATACTAATGGGAAGTCTAACTTCACTTAATGCCATGCCTCACGATAAAAAGATGAAAAATTTTAGAGCAGTGCCACTAAGTGATGCTCAAATACTACAAACAGGAAAGAATAAATACTACTGTCCAATTTGTGGAATGACACTACCTATGTTTTACAAAACAAATCATGCTGCAAAACATGATGGGGAACATAAACAATATTGTTCAATAACATGCGCAGTAGAGGATGAAGTTAAAAATAAAGCACCATTAACAAATTTTAAAACTGTTGATACTGAAACATTAAAATTTATCAATTCTAATGATGCATTTTTTGTAGTAGGTAGTGATAAACCAGCTACAATGAGTGTAGTTAGTAAATATGCATTCAAGAATAGAAAAGATGCTCTTAATTTTAAAAAGCACAATGGTGGAGAAATCATGAGGTTTAAAGCATTACATGAATTAGTAAAAAACTCTTTACAAAAAGATATGAAAGCAACTAAACAAAGACAAGCTAAAGCTATTAAAAAGGGTCAAATGATGTATCATAAAATGTGTAAAAAAACTACTAATCTTTTTAATAGTGTAGCAGAAGCTAAGTCATTTTTGAAATCTAGCAAAATATGTGGAAATATAAAAGGCAAAAAACACCAAGCAATTGCATTATATTTAGCTAATAGATAAATATAATATTAAGAAGTACTATTATTAAAAAGTTTTATATACATCTGTTTGTACTTCTAATAATATTAGACCTAAATCTTCAAGCAAATATTTTAAATGAGACACAATGGTGTCCAGTTTGTGCAAATGAGATAAAATCCCATAGCCGAACTTCTTACAAATCTAAACTACACAATGGTACAAAAAGAGAATATTGTTCTCTTGGCTGTTTAGCTAAAGATCATAAAGAGTATGGTTTAGATTTAAATTCTACAAAAGTAAAAGACTACAAACAAACAAATTATATAAATGCCAATAAAGCATATTATTTAATCTCTAGTAATATTTTGGGCATAAACTCCTCAAAAAGTAAACTAGCTTTTTCATCAAAAAGAAATGCTTTAATATTTCAAGAAAGATATAATGGAAAGATTGTAGATTTTAAACAATCATTATTATTAGCTACAAATTCTTTAGACCATGATCATAAAATATTAAATAAAATTTATCAGAAAAAAGTTTTTTTAATGGGTAAAAAAATATTTGAAAAGAATTGTAAAAAAGATATTGATTTTGAAGATTATTTAGAAATAAATGAACTAAAGTTTGATTTAAAAACAAAGTTTTGTAAAAAGTTAACAAAACAAAGATTGCACTATACGACTTTATATTTATGGTATTTAAAAAATGGTGCTGTATCCCATCAACATAATAGTTCAATAGTTCTAACTAAAAAAGAAAAATGCCCCGTATGTGGTATGTTTACATATAAATACCCAAGATGGGCTGCACAAATATTTTATAAATCAAAGCAAAAAGAAACGCACTACTCTTTTGATGGTGTAAAAGATATGATGAAATTTTATTTCAATCCACAAGCTTGGGGAAATTACAAAGATGCTAAAATTATAAATATATCAAAGATGCTTGTAACAGATTATTATGAACAAACTGTAATAGATGCAAGAAAAGCATTTTATGTTATAAGAAGTGATATATATGGACCTATGGGACATGAGTTAATTCCATTTGCAAATTATTCAGATGCACTTAATTTTAAAAAAGATCATTTTGGAACAAAAATATTAAAATTTGATGAAATAAAAGAAGAAGAAGTATATGAACTTGACTAAAAAAACAAAATATCTTTTTTATATAACTATTTTTTTATTTACTGTATTTTTCTTTTTGATATTATATTTACAAAGTACAAAGTCTTTAAATCAGATGCAAATTAATGCAAAAAATAGTTTTGTAAGTCTAGTAGGTCTTCCTGATTTAGCTATTTGTACTGACACTCAATACATAAGACATAGAAGTTTAAGTAGCTTTTTTGAAAGCTACAACAATGATGGAACACTGAGAGAATACTCAACTTCAACCTTTACCTACACAATAAATAGGCACAATAAATAATGATAAAAAATAGAATAAATTTACATTTAATACAATATGCAATCAACTCAATACTAAGACAGAAAAGTAAGAATATATTTATTCATATAATTTTTGTTATTTTAACATTTTTATTATCCTCTGTATTTTTTATTACAAACTCTATTAAATATGAATTAAATACTACTGTAGATTCTCTTCCACAAATTATTGTGCAAAATGTAAAAGCTGGAAAAATATATGATATAAATACCAATATGATAAATAACATTTTAGAAATAAATGGTGTAAATGATGTTAATGCAAGAGTATGGGGATATTATTATTTTAATAAACTCGATGTTTATTTTACTTTAATGGGTTTAGATACTTATGAAAATCAATATAAACAAAATTTTACACATATAGTAAATAACTATGATTTAGAAAAACCACTAGGCAATCAAACTATGCTTGTAGGTATTGGTGTAAAAAAGGCTTTAAGTAAAGCATACTATATGGGTAATTATTTTAATTTTATAAAACCAAATGGTACTATAAAAAAACTAGATATTATTGGTACATTTAAAAACTCCACACAATTAGAATCAAATGATATGATAATAATGTCAAAAGAAAGCATACGGGATATCTTTGATATTGGGATAAATCAAGCAACAGATATAGTTGTAAGTGTTAAAAATCCAGAAGAGATAGGTACAATAGTAGAGAAAATAAAACTAAAGTTTCCAAACGTAAATATAATAACAAATGAAGATTTAAAGATTTCATATCAAAATATATTTAACTATAAAAGTGGTATCTTTTTGACACTATTTATTATCTGTTTATTTACATTTTTTATCATTATTTATGATAAAGCAAGTGGACTTAATAGTGAAGAAAAAAAAGAAATAGGAATATTAAAAGCTATAGGTTGGACTACTGATGATATTTTGAAAGAAAAATTCTATGAAGGATTTATAATCTCCTTTTTTGCATATATAATTGGAACAATACTTGCATTTATTTTTGTATATTTTTTTCAAGCTCCCCTATTAAGAGATATTTTTGAAGGATATAGTACTTTAAAGGCATCATTTGAATTGCCATTTATTTTAGATTTTCAAACATTGTTTTTGGTATTCTTTTTAAGTGTACCTATTTATATATCAGCAACAATAATACCTTCTTGGAGAATATCAACACTAGAAGCTGACGAGGTAATAAGATGATAAAATTAGAAAATATAATGAAAACTTACACTATAAATAAAAATGATAAAGTTACAGCCCTAAACAATATAAACCTAACTATACAGCAAGGAGAACTTGTGGTATTAAAAGGGGTAAGTGGAAGTGGTAAAAGTACAATACTTTCTTTGATTGCTGCACTTGTAAAGCCTACACAAGGAGAAGTCATAGTTGATGATAAAAGACTATCTAAACTTCCTGATAATTTTGCATCTTTATATAGAAGAGAACATATTGGCTTTATCTTTCAAAAGTATAATTTAATAGCAAACTTAAGTGTACGAGATAATATATTACTACCACTAATACCACTAAATCTTTCAGAAAAAAATTTAGAAGAAAAAATTTTAAAAGTAATGCATAAGTTTAATATATCTCATAAAATAAATGCTCTAGTAAAAACATTATCAGGAGGAGAGCAACAAAGAGTTGCAATTGCTAGGGCTATGGTAAATAATCCAAAAATTATAATTGCAGATGAACCAACAGCAAATCTTGATGAAAAACTATCAAATCATTTTTGTGAAATATTAACAGAACTAAAATCCCTAAATAAAACAATAATTGTAGCAACTCACGACCCAATATTTTTTAATCTTAAAAGTGTAGATAGAGTTATAAATATACAAAATGGAATAATAAATTGATTTTATCAACAGAAGTCTTAACAATATTTATTCTAAATGCAATTTTTTTATTTTTTGGGTTAATTGCATTTATTCTAAGTATAAAAATATTTTTAAATTGGGATATTAATGCCACAAATCAAAAGCAATATACACTAGAAAAGCAAAGTTATTTAACTGCGACTATAATAAAATTTATCTTTGCTCTTAAACTTCCTTTATTTTTATTTTTTATTTTTACACTTGATAAGATATCAAATATCATCACAGGTGCAATGTGTGGAGCAGGAGTCGTTGATGCTACACCTTATGGAACATATCTTTTCATATTAAAAATATTAAATCTTTATATATTTGGATTTTGGTTAATTTTACACTATATAGATAGTAAAAGTGAAGTATTAAAATATACAAAGTTAAAATTTGGATTATTTATTATAATTTTTTTATTTTTTATATCTGAAATAATACTTGAAACTTTGATGTTTACTGCAATTGATATTTCAAAGATGGTTGATTGTTGTGGTGTTATATATTCTAGTAATAGTACTTCTATAATTTCTAATATATTTGCTTTAAGTAATAAAATTTTACTACTTATATTTTATGGAAATTTTTTGGCTTTAATATTATTTTATTATTTAAAAAATAAATCTTTCTATTCTATGTTTAGTTTATTGTTTATTGTTATTTCTCTTATCTCACTTATTTCATTTTTTGGAACATATATTTATGAATTACCAACTCATCATTGTCCATTTTGCTATTTACAAAAAGATTATAATTATATTGGTTATTTAATATATATATTACTTTTTGTTGGAACATTTAATGGTATTTTGGTAGGTTTTGTAAACTATACTAAAAAAGTTAATAGCACTTTTAATAGTTCTATAATTTTTATTAGTTTATTTACTTTACTTGTAAGTTATTATCCTATATCTTACTATATTAGAAATGGTGTTTGGCTGTAGGGTTTAGTTTAGAATCTTGAAAAGAAACTACATCTTCTAGCTCTTCTAGTCTTTTATTTTGATCTAAAATTACTTTATTTAGTTTTTGAATAAGTTCTTGTTCTTCATGTATTTCAATATCTTTACTATTAATATTTTCTAATAATTGAGACATATGTTTTTCTTTTTGTACTCATTTTATATTTCCCTATTTTTACTTAACTTTATTCTATCATTTGGAATAAGAATATTGAATTAAGTGGTTTGA
>DQSS01000332.1 GCA_015663165.1 Arcobacter sp.
CAAGAGCAGTGTTCTTTCTATGATTATATTAATGCAACTATAATAGTATTTTAAATATTTAATATGTTATAATTTTATTTATGTACTTATACTTGCATTTAGTATAAAATAAGAGATTTATGCTATACTTAAAATCATACAAAAAAGGAGAACTGATGTTACAATATAGAAGACGAAACTCAAAAACTACTTTGATAGCACAAGATTTTGGTGAACCTTCTGCTATGTCCATGTTGACTTATTGTAACTGGTCATACGCTTCTGAATATCATATTGACTTAAATACGCTTAAAAATATTTTACGCTCTTTTAATGAAGAGTATATACCTTTTTATTTAAGAATATTTAATGAAACTCCTAGACAAGTAGTAGAGGAATTTTTAGAACAATATAAAATCCTTAACTCTTCACTTCAAAATATTTCTAATAGGCTTAGAGATGATGGTTTTAGAGTGAAAGATTTTAGCTGATGTCAGATTATGATTTTTCTGTTCAAGAACAACTTTTTGAAATAGCTTATCAGATACTAGAAGACTATGGCATAACAGATTGGACTTTTGGTGGTGGTACGGCTTTGTCTTACTGTTATTACCAACATCGAATGTCTTATGATATTGATATATTTTTAGAGCAATTTAATAGTTTTGATGATTTAGCATTTAATCAAGAGTTAAAACATTTAAATTCATATATTTATAAAAAGAAAGAGGGGTTAGCAGATACTATAAATAGTATTATGATTCCTAATGAAATTATAAAAGTTGCTGTTGATGATGTGGAAGTAGTTGCTTTTGACCATTTTATAGATGCTTATCGTGAGTTTTATGAAGAAGTTGGAAGTTATGAGGTTTTTGAGTTGAATAGAGATGAGAGTATGAAGTTGATTGGGAAAGATTTTATTACTTATTCAGATGTTTTAGGCTTGAGCTTGGATGAAATTATAAAGGCTAAAGAGGGTAATAAATAATGGCAACTTTTTGGAGAGACGGTCATTGGAGGGGTTCTTCTTGGGTTGAAGGGCATTGGGTAACAAGAAATGATTTTAGTAAAACTTCTTATGGATATAGTGAATTACAAAATTATTCTTATACGCTAGAAACTCATGAAAGTTTTACTATACCCAATGTTAGATGTAAATGTTGTGGGGACGAAATATTTTTCTATCAATCTCCTTATGGAGGAAAAGTTTTTTTTAATGAGCTTGGGCATCCATGGGAAAAGCATTGTTGTGAACCTGAATGTTGTGCAAAGAAAATAGAAAATATTACATATGAGATATTAAACAAAGATAGAATAATTGAGTCAAGTAAAGAACCTTTTTGGAAAAAAGATGGATGGACTCCTGCTATTTATATTAAAGAGGAATATTATGAGACTTCATTATTAACAAAAATTACGCTTAAAGCCATGAATAATTATCAAGAGCATTCTTTTATTGTTCAAAATAAACAATTTTCTTTATTTGAAATGAGAGAAGGGTTAGCCATAAATTTTAGACCTATTGATGAAACTTTTTTTGAAATATCATTTTATTTAGATGACAGAGATAGAAAATATATAGTCATTGCAAGTATATCTTTAAACTTTAATGATTTAGAAGAGTTCATTGTTATTTCAGATAGTTTAGCTTTGGTTAAAAGAAATAATCTAACAAATATTAAATTAGCAGAAGTGTTTTTTAAGATTTTAAATATTTCTGATAAATATCAAAATAAAAAGCAAGAGATATATAATCTTATTTTGAACAATAACAATTCCATAAAATCAGGTATGTGGAGAGTTTATACTTATATTTATAAGCATGGAATAGCAGAATTTGAAAAAGACCTTTTAACTCAATTTGAATCTTATAATAAAATATCTATACATATTTTATTATTACTTATAAGTATGAGAAAAACTTTACTTCTTAATAAAGTTCAAAAAATTATTTTAAATAAATGGAAACAAAAGGGATGGGAAGTATATTTTTATAAAGAAGATAAACATTGTGATACTTTTATTAATGAAATAGTTTTAAAGTCAGCAGAAGATAATCAAGAATATTCTTACTATATTCAAAAGAGATATTTTCATTCAAAAATAAAAGAAAAATTTCCTATTTTTTTGAGGTCACTAAATGAAAAATTTTTTGAAATATTTCTTTATGATGATGCAAACCCTAAGATAGATAAAATTATTTTAGCTAAATATCCTAGTCATTACGAATTAAGTATTTTTACTTTTATAAAAACAAGTTTAGAATTCATTAAACAAGAGAATATAAAAAATATACAATTAGTAAAATTGTTTTTTAAAATTTTAAATATTTCTGATGATTACAAAGAAGAAAAAATACAGTTAAACAATTTTATTGTAAATCATAAAATTTCTAAAGAAACAGGAATGTTAGATATTTATGTTTATGTTAATAAATTTGGGATTGAAAAATTTGAGAAAAGATTATTAAATAAATTTGAATTTTATGATGATGAAATCATAAATATTTTAGCTTCCTTAAACACTATTCCTGCTCTATATAATATATCTGCAATTATTTTTAAATATAAGAATAAAAAAATAGAAAAGCTTACATCAGATATTAAGCCTCTATTAAATTCTAAACAAAAAAATATTTTCAAAAAGAAAAAAGATAAGACTAATTTAA
>DQSS01000194.1 GCA_015663165.1 Arcobacter sp.
CTGATAAATAATACGATATGGCAATATATTGACATCTGCCGCAAAAAATAGTTTTTCTCGATCATTATCTTCTATAAAATGAATCATTTTTATTGTTCGATCTTCCAAATTATACTTTTTTATCAACATGTCATATTTACTAAAAACAGCTTTCCATGGTTTTCCAGCAATAATAAGATTTATATCTAAAGATACTTTACTCATAGCTTCTATTAAAATATCCAAACCCTTAACTTCTTTTATCTGTCCAAAAAATAGAATATATTTTCCATCAGTTTTAAGCCCCAACATTTTTCTAACACTTAATTTGTCTAGTCTCTTACTAATATAGTCTAAATAACCACCGTGTTTTATAATAGTTACTTTTTTAGGATCTTGTAACTTGATATTTTTCATCAGTCCATCATGCGAAAAATGATTATGAACAATAATAGAATCAGCAAAAGTGTTATAGATAAGGTTTTGTATTAACAAACTGTCATTATTTGCAAAACTTGATACATCATGGGAAATAATAGCTGTTTTCAAACCAAAAAATTTTGGAATCATAATCAAGAAAAGTGTTACAATATCAGCGGAAAAAAGATGCAAGATAACCAAGTCTGTTTTTTGCTTACGTGCATTGTATGATGATTTTATAGTTGCAGTTACAAACCTAAAAAGTTTTAAAAGTGCATTGCTTTTCGTATGTCCTTCATAATATATTTTATAACTGATCGTATTTGGCTCAATTCCAGTAAAATTACTGTAAACAGTACAAGCGCACCCTTGACTTATAAAACCTTTTGCCAATGAACTAGAATAATAGTCCATCCCTGCCTTACTACCAACATGATCAAAAATTGCAATGATTGGTTTTAACATATTTATTTCCCTCCCGTTCTCTATTCTTTAACTGAACATGCGTAATAATTGCAGTAAATATAAACATATATATATATATATTTTTAAACATAAATAATGATGGACCGCCTTTATAATTCAAAATGAGTAAAATTAGAATCATAGAAACTAAAAAATTTGAAATTCTTCTAAAGTATAAAATTGATAACAATGAAAAAACAAAAAGTGAAACCAATCCATATAAACCATATCTATATAGTTCTTGTAGATAAAAATTATCTGTATATATATTACTGGTTGTATAACTTAAATCATATACATGGTGAGGGAAAAAGAATAAACTTGGATTTTTGAATAGATAGTCTATAAAATTCATATTCATTCTAGCCATATCCGTATATGAACCAAAGCTCTCAACTTTTTCTTGATCCATAAGTTTGAAGACTTCTGTTGCCCATTCAAATGCTTCAATATTGGGTAAATAAATATAAATATAAATATAAATACAAGCTGAAATAATAACAAAAATAAATGGAAAACTTTTTTTAATGAAAGTTAAACTAACTTTTTTGTTTAATGTTATCCAAACTATGAGAAATAAAGGTAATAACACTAATCCTGTTCTGGCTGTAAAAAAAAGTACAGAATAATTTAGTAAAATTAGTAAAGAAAGAAAAAATCTTTGTTTAATTGAAACAGAAGTCTCAAAGTAGACATAAAAACCAAAGGCACATACAAAAATATAATAAACACCTGCAGTAAAAAAATCTTTAAATATTGATGCCGTTCTAAAGCCTGTAAATGTTTCCTCTCCCAAAAAACCGAATGCAGGTTTATAGATACTATATAATATATCTGTTCCATAAATCATAGATAGAATACCTATTAATGCAGGTAATGTTAAAATAATATATGATTTAAAAAGTAATATTTCTAAACTATGTACATTGATTATTTTTTTAAAGAGTACATTATATATCAATATAGCAATAATACTTTGAGCAAACATTCTAAAAATAAATATGTCATAACCTACTACTGCTGTACCACTAAATAAACATGAAAATAAAATACTTATCAAAAACATACCAGCAAAATAAAGATAATATTTTGCTAATTTAGTTAATTTAATATGTGTATTTTTTAAAAAGTACACAAAAGAAATCATATACAAAAATATCTCTTGTAATTGAATTAAATGCTCGTCAAATTCAAAAGTAGGAATAAATAAATAAAATAATAACAACATAATAATAAATAAAGATGGACTAAACAAATAGACACCTCTTAATCATATATTTTATTAATATTATTTTTGCACTATAATGTCCGTAAAGTATTATACTTTTTTTATGTTTTGCATAGTATTTTGAATAGCCATTTTTTGCATTTTTTGATAATCCAATATTCCCATTATTGTGCTTATGATAAATCGTAACAACCTCTTTTACAACTTTGACTTCATATCCTCTGATAATAATTCTCGTCCACATATCCCAATCTTGGCAACTTGGAAAGCTTTCATCGAATAGACCTACTTCAACTATCGCATTTTTTCTTACCATTACAGACGGAGATGGGATAAAACACTCTCTTAAAATATCTTCTTTTAAAAAGCCTTCTAAATCACTTCTATATTGATAAACAATCTTTCTACTTTCATCCATCACATTGGTCCAAGTATATACTAACCCTACCTTTTCATTATTATTACTAAACACTTCCACTTGTTTTTCAAGTTTTAAAGGCAACCACTCGTCGTCATCATCAACCAATGCAATTAAATCATATTTAGCTTCTTTTATACCAATATTTCTTGAATTGGGAGCACCTTTATTTTCTGCTTTTGTAATAAA